>CAZSLQ010000074.1:1761-2503 GCA_964607885.1 uncultured Pseudomonadota bacterium | reverse complement strand
CAAATGTGGTTATCCAGTGCAAATAATCTGTGTTGAGAGGTACATAATAATCAACCCCAACACCAAATGTATTTTCAAATAAACCGATACGCAGAGCTAATCTATCAAAACGTTTACCAAACTGAAGTCCAAATAAAATATCATTCTTTATCTGTTTTGTTTTTTCAATCTCTTCTGCGAACTCTACCTTTTTCCAGAGTGGCATATTTAAATCGGTTGGCTTAAGCTCTGTGCCATTAGCATCTCGGCGAGTATAATAACTTTTAGATCTACAAAAAGAACCCTTGTCAGACGCAATCAACTGCATACTATAAAAGCAATCATTATTAGGGCGCAATCTTATGTCAAAGTACCCCTTTGAATTTGTATCCCTCAGCATGGATTCGGAGTGCATGTCGATATTAAGCATTAAAGCCGTATAGGTTTCATCTTCGTTTACAAGTTTTCCAATCAGACCTTTTCCGGTATTGATCTTCTCAACAACCTGTCCCGCTTCTCTGAATGTGTCTCGTGCCTGTACGGCGGTATCCTCAATTTGTTCAAATGCACCAGAGGCACTCTTTCCGGCCTGGCCAAGATCTTTTGAAAGTGTATTCATCCCATTTTTAAATGAATCTGCGACCTCAGGTACGCGTGACCTAAAGGCTTCTGCCGTAGCTCTAAAATCTGAAAGCATAACATTTAGATTATCCTCATTTTTATGCATAGTTCGTTGCAAAACTTCAGAGAAATCTGCGATACG
>CAZSLQ010000074.1:0-1751 GCA_964607885.1 uncultured Pseudomonadota bacterium | reverse complement strand
AAGATTCTCTTCTCCTTGCTTGGAAGCAAAAACGCTCTTAAGTGAAAAAGTTATATCTTGAATTGTTGAGGCAATATCCCGGAATTGATCTAGTAATTCTCCCACGCTGGCAGGAGTTTTACCCGGCATGGCAAGTGTTCCCCCGGGTAGTACGTACCCTGTTGCCGGACTTCCTGGGTCAATTTCAAGTGTTTTTGCGCCGATCAATCCATCTTGATGAATCATAGCATATGCATTTTTTGCAAGTTTATTATCCTTGCTTACACGCATGACAATTTCAGCTTTTCCATTATCAAGGAGGTTAATGGTGTCTACCCATCCGACATCCACACCCGCTATTTTTACCGGTGACTTAGTTGTAAGTCCTCCCGTGTCATCAAAATAAGCTTTGTATGTGTAATACTGGTGTTTATCAAAGCGAAAAGCCCTGATATTAATACTGAGATATAAAAAAACACCTATAGCTACTAAAATAAATATTCCAACACGCGTTTCTGTATTCACAAACAATCCTCAAAAATATGTTAGAAATCGTGTTACTAAAACTCTAAATTTTAGAAGAAAACTAAAGCCAATAAATCCTTTCAACCTTAAAAGATTTCTTTACTTGCTCCTTTTCTTGTTGTTCCACCTGTCCTGACGTACTACCTTTTTCCGCTTCTTGGCTTTCTTCTTTCTTGCCTTTTTCTTTAATTTCAATCTCTTTAATCACGGCAAGAATTCTTTGCTCAACCTGTCCAACTCTCCCATACGATAGAACAGAATAGACTTTTGGATTAAATTTTTCAACTAAAATATCTTTTATGTTTGACAATTGTGGCGGTTTGTTGTCGTAAATACCCTGAAGATGCTTCCAATTTGCATCCCAATCTTTTCCCCAATCGTCTTTAAACTCTTTTGCAAGTTGCCAAAATCTCTCCTTGTATTTTTTCGCGTCATCTGCATCAGGTTTTCGGATAACAAAAATACTACACAATGCGCTGGAGAGTAGAATTGGGTCAATTTTTTCATTCTCTGTCCATATTGTAAAAATATCTTGTAATGCCAGTGAAGCACTTGGCTGTTTTTCATCTTTCTTATAAATCCGTGGAGGTTCATAAAATATGTCAAATTTTGTATCCTCAAGTCCCGGAACATTTAGCAATTCTGTGACATCATAAAGTTTTTTACCCCTATTTTTCAAGAACTCTGAAATTTTCTTAAAAAGTTCGCCGGTGCGCAGCTTTCCCGGTATCTCAAGACCCCCTAATAAAAACTTAAACTCTTTTTTAAATTCCTGTTTTTTAAAATCAAATGCGTCATTTATGTTAATTTTACCATGTTCACTTGTTATGCATATCTTAACTGTTCCGGAAATTCCATCAATATTCGGATCAAGTTCAAAAGTTTGCCATCGATTTAAATTTGAGATCAAATGAAACACAAATTTTTGTAAAGATGTAAGCGATTCTTTTTCGCTGGATGTTTCCCCTTCAGGTATTGCTGCCGGTTTTTCAGGGGCTGTTTTTTTATTCTCATCTTTTTCATATGTTAATTGCGCGATGGCAATATTAATTCCACCTAATGCGAGCATTTCGGCATGTTCCCGATTAATCATTGTTTTGGAAAATCCGGCTCCTACCATTACGCCTCTAATGAGTTGCTCTGTCATAATAACTATGACGGAAATTAGCATTAACGAGAAAAGTAGAACGGAAGCAGCATTTTTTTTTTCATGATTTGGCTTCCTGTGGTTTAGGTGGGCTTGCTGG
>CAZSLQ010000073.1:0-2535 GCA_964607885.1 uncultured Pseudomonadota bacterium | reverse complement strand
AACTGAGAAGAAAGCCCATCCAAAGAAAGCCAAATCTATCTCGGCAGAGAGTTCTACCGGAGAAGTTGCATTGAAAGATGAAGCTCCATTTGAGGATGATTTGCCATTCTAGTTTTTATTAGTTTAATAAGGGGATTTTTATGCTTTTACCATTCCGAAATTTAGTTATACCGTTTTCCGTGCTTCTAAATTTTACTATAACTCTTTTTGCTATGGATAGTTGTCAGGTTCAAAATCCCAACTTACAAAAGCGACAAACTGCCTATGCAAAAATTTCTGAGATGTATCTTCATTCTGTAAGGTTTGAGGATTCTAAAGAACAAGATGATATGAAAAAACTTCAGGAGGAAAATGACAAGGCTTTTAGTGAGCTTGTGTCAGTGAAACACAAAGACGTCAAGATTCCTGCAGTTGGGAACGTGGAAAAGTTGAAGTTGATTTATAAACTTTTTCATGAGTGTAGTTTAAATCAGAATAATGTGATAGGCGATAATTACTCAACTTTTAGAGAGGATGTTTTTAGGGATTTGCAGATTTATTGCGGATCTAATGCAGATTTGAAGCATCATGTCTTTGGTTTTATCGATAACACGGTAACAAGTTTTGGAAAAGTTGAATTACAAAGATTTTTGTATCAAAGCATTGAATCTGTTGATCAGCTCAAGTATGAGGTGAATCGTAGGCAGGCCATTGTAAAATATCTGGTACAACATCCTGAATTGCGCGAAGAAATTGAGCAACAGCTCCAAATTGTCAGGCGTGGAGAAGCCGATCTGCTTTGGTTCTGGAAGACAATGGATTTCTCTTTACAGAAGATGATGAAAATGTTTTATATGGAAGGTTTTTTATCCAGATTCAATGAGTCTACCGCCTTTCTTGAATATAATGCAATCGAGCAGACAGTTATAAGTCCTGCTATGGTGGTTGGCATGGATATTTTTTACCTGGGGGCTGCAGGATTGATTGTATATGGATCTTTAAAAGAGGATAAGCCATTGCTTGCGCTTGGCGGTCTTGGCTATGCTGCGCTCGTTCTTTTCCTTGACTATATAATGACTACGGTGACCCTGGGTATTGTCAAAATGTACAATGGGATGACCAATGATTTTCAGGGTAAATTAATGAGTGTTGCTAGAATAACGGAGTCTGCTGAGGCTCTTTCAAAGACATTGCCCTACGACATGTTGGCTCTTTGGGATTTGCACAAGGAATTAAAAGTAAAAGTTGAAAATGCCGAATCTGCTCAGGATTTTAAAAATTTACTTGATAAATTGGGATCAAGTACTTTTAAGGGTGAGCCATCGTTTTTTTCAAACAAGGGGCGTGTATTGGCTACCCTACAAAAGATTTTACGTTTGAAAGATAACTACACAAGATCCTTAAAAGCGATTGGGGAGCTTGATGCGTACCTTTCTATTGCAAAGCTTTATGTGAAACACGAGACAAACGAGAATGCGACGTACTGCTTTCCTGAGTTTATTGAATCGGATAAGCCTGTCATTAACGCCAAAGGGTTTTGGCATCCGTTTATCGATGCTAATAAAGTTGTAACAAATGACATTGAATTTGGTGGCGATGCCGTTACGCATAATATGGTTTTGACCGGTCCAAATGCGGCCGGTAAGTCGACATTCTTAAAGGCGTTGACTGTTTCTTTGATTCTTGCGCAAAGCTTTGGGATTGCGCCTGCCAATTCCTTAAAAATGACTCCATTCCTTAAAATTAACACTTATTTAAATATTGCAGATGAGGAAGGAAAGGAGTCTTTATATCAGGCAGAAATGCGCAGGGCCCAAGAGTTATTGAGCTCTATGAAACAGCTTAAGAATGGTGAATTCGGTTTTGTGATTATGGATGAAATTTTTACCGGTACTAATCCAAAAGAGGGTACTGCCGGAGCTTATGGTATAGCCAAGTGTATCTCTAAATACCCTTCATGTATCTGTATTATTGCAACTCATTACAAAAAGTTGACAGATCTTGAATCGGACACAGGTGGTTATTATAAAAATTATAAAGTCTACGTGGAAATAGATGCCGATGGTGTTATAACTTATCCTTACAAGGTTTTGCCGGGAATTTCCGATCAAACAATTGCGTTGCTGTTGCTGGAAAAGCAGGGCTTTGATCAAGAAATTTTAGATGCGGCCTACAAAGCCATGGGAGATGGGAACTTTATTTTAGAGAGCGTCAAAGGTGAGCCGGCTCGACTGGTTCGCGTACAACCCGATTAGATTTAAAAAGGGCCCGATTACGGGCCCTTTTTTTAAAGCCTGTCTAGTTCCATTATTACAACTATTCCGTGTTGGGCCTCAACCTGTCCGATCTCTTTGAACCCCAATTTTTTGAAGCAAGAGACAGCTTGGAGGTTTTCCGGATGTGGGTCGACAACAATCTTATTGATCTCAGGTTGCTGCCAAAGTTTTTTTATAAATTCTGCCAAGCATCCTGTGCCGTGCCCCTTTGCCAAGTAATCCTGATCTCCTATAAAAGTATCGATCCCGACTATTTTAGTTTTTCTTGAAAAGAGTTGGT
>CAZSLQ010000072.1:2067-2747 GCA_964607885.1 uncultured Pseudomonadota bacterium | reverse complement strand
TTTCAATTATACTATTTACTCAAGGATTTTTTCTGCAATTGCGGCTAACGGTGGCGGTATGGTTTGTTGCCGATTTCGAAGTACTTCCTTATCAAGATGCACCGAACTTTAATAAGAGGGAAAACCATGAAACCGGCACTGAAACGGCAATAAACTATACCGCATGTTATGGCGCGTTTTTTTATTTTCCTACGTAGAATTCAAGCTTATTTCTGTTTGCCTTATAACAAGAATAACAAGTCGGTTTTAATATCGTGGTTGGTTCGTCTTTTCCACAAATATGGCAATGTTTTTCTTGATATTCCTCGTCTTCATACTTTTTCCATATGTTATAACACTCCTTACAATAGGGAACAAGTGGATTTAGTTTGATCGATTTTTTGCAACGAATACAATGTCCCTCTGTTTGTCCTTTGATATCTTTTGTTTTATTAGTCTGTCCGTTGTCAGTTTGCAATACTCTTTCAACGGAGACCTTAATCTCCTCGCTAATTCTGATTAGTCTTTTTGCTTCAGTGTCAATGTCGGTGTATAATTGTTGATCATTATCTCTAGTCACATGAATGCCCATTTCGTTATTATTCGCTTGCGAGAATTCATAAAGGTTCATTGATGTAATCAAGGCTTCTTTTTCATTCATGTAGCATTTAGCATGAAGATTTTTGCAAAAACTAGTCCTG
>CAZSLQ010000072.1:408-2057 GCA_964607885.1 uncultured Pseudomonadota bacterium | reverse complement strand
CCAGTTGTTTTCTTCCGGTTGCAGTTCATTTTTGCCATAAACTACTCTGATGTCTATTTTTAATCGATCCTTATCCTCGAGTAGTTCTTTAATCCTGTCATTAATCTTGAGAAATGGACTAATGAGAACAAGTCTCTCATTAGCATTCTTAATTGTCTGCTCCAAATGGTAGGAGATTCCAGTTGTGTCTAAAAATTTTGCCATTGTCTGTTTTTTTTAAAATCTTGACTAACGTTAAAATTTAGCACTCAACATCAGCGAGTTACTAAATCCAATTTCGTCAGGTTTTATGTTGAATTTTTCAATATTCTTTTTCATTCGTTTAAGTACATTCATTTTTCTTTTTTGATCCAGGAACAGGTATTCCTTTGGTGGAGTGTAAGGTACTTTTTTTGTAACCATTGTCCAAATTATTGTGGCAAGTTTTCTGGCAGTTGCACTTACAGCAGCTTGTCGTCCTTTTCGGTAAGATATCCGGGTAAAAAAATCAGACATATGAGTATCCTTAAGATTTCCTATCGCATTGGCTGCTTGCCGTAAAGCAATCTTTAACCTGTTGCTGCCTTTAGGTATTCGATTGCTTAATACTTTACCCCCGGATATCTTATTGTTTGGAGCGAGCCTTAACCAAGAACAAAACTCTTTAGAACACTTAAACTTTTTAAATCCTTCGATACCGACCTCGCTCATTACCGCCATTACTGTTGCATGACTGACTCCTTCTATAGCCATTAAATCAACTCCGCCAAAATATTGGAAAGCCACTTGGTTGAAGTCTTTTATTTCCGGAGCATTTTTGTTTTTACGCTTATGGGGCTTATCGCTTGTGGTCAATTTCGATTTTTCAGGGCTTTTGTGGATATGTGCTTTGATTAGTTTCTCGATTTCCTGATCACAAGCTTTTATCTTGGTTTGAAAGAAATTATAACTTTCGTACTCCTGACGTAATCCAAACAGATAATCCTTGCGGTTATTCCCGTGTAATGCTTTTGCAATTTCCTCTTTGGGCTTCCGGCAATTGTAATGCCTGTGCTCTGCCAATGAATTGGGATCCAAATTGCCTTTGCATATATCTTCGATAATCTTTAATCCGGTCAGTCCGCAAACATCTTTGACAACAACATCCAATCTGAAATTTAAGAACTTAAGATACTTCTGCATCTTTTTGGATGCACTTGCGGCCAGGTCTATCCAGTTGCTTCTTTGGCGGGTGTATGTACGTAATACTTCTGTTGTTTCGTCGGGCAAGAAGCTACTTGTCAATAGGCCAAGGGTATGGAGCTTTTGTATCCAACGGCAATCTTTAACATCGGTCTTTTTCCCCTTGGCATGCTTGGTAAATTTCCCATTACACAAAACTACTTCAAATCCATGTTTAATAAGCTCTACATATAGGTTTTGCCAATAATCTCCTGTTGATTCCATGGCTACGGTTTTTATCCCAAAAGAATGAAGCCAATGACATAATGCTATCAGATCCTCTGCATAAACACCAAATTCCTTTACATCCTCTAATGATTGACCTACAGCAACAAAATGAGACCTGCTACCGATGTCTATCCCTGCAGCATCTTCATTGACGATGTCTAATTCCAATTTCTTTTTCCTTGTCATTTTATAGTTTTTAAGTTAAAATGACCCTAAGGAAC
>CAZSLQ010000072.1:0-398 GCA_964607885.1 uncultured Pseudomonadota bacterium | reverse complement strand
TTGACTTGAAAAATTATCTTGAACGGGGTTGCCTATGGCACCACCACTGAATTTATCAATAAGCCTCTGAAATTCGACTTCGGAGGCTTTTTTACATTTCGACCAGAATGCGCCCCGGGCTTTTTCGGCACCATTTAAAAAACCGATCACACAAAGGGTCGATTCAAATATATAGGATTAAACTTCGTGAAACTGTCCGTTAGCAAGAGAATTTAATCTCGCTTGGCGTGTTGTGGGGAATGCGCCATAACGGTGGCAATATGGCCTGAAAGGGATTGCGGAGTACGTCACTATCAAGATACAATAAAATTGATGCGGGTGATGAGCTTCGCAAACCACTGACACCCTTTTTGGCTATATTGCGTGTTATAGGGCGTTTTTATTTTTGGTCAATACAC
>CAZSLQ010000071.1:0-2970 GCA_964607885.1 uncultured Pseudomonadota bacterium | reverse complement strand
CCGCGACCATCTTTGCATGGATCCATAAGCGTTCAGAAAGATAATCTATTTGGTGAGGGGTATGATGTTAATGCAATGATACAGGCCAACAGACATCATCTGCAAAGAGTAGAGGGAACATTTGTTGATCCGCACTTTTTTGATACCAATATTTCTGTGTTGGTTAATCCTTATTTCAGGTGGATCGAATACGACCAAATGAGTGGTTTTACCAAAAGCCCTCTTGAAAAAGTTGGTGGATTTGATTTACGTTTAGGTTTTCCTCTGACAAAAATTGATAAACGTTTGCAACTTATTCTGGATTTTGGATATGAGCATATAAGAAATAATCATCCGGAAGCCCTTAATCCACTTTTTGCGCCATTTGTGAACAGAAATTTTCAGCGAGGCGATTTAACTTGGGTTGGACTCGATTTGGTTAAAGATACCAGAAATCATAAGGTTTATCCGAATGATGGGTATAGGCTTCTTCTTAGTTCTAAGCTTGCACCTACTAATTTGAACAGTAATTTTGGGTTCTTTAAATTGGAGCTGGATACGAGTTGGTATTATGCGTTGATAGGGCGTGATTCGTTGGTCCTTGCAATGCGTCTTATGGGGGGAAGAATAAGTAATTTGGGAGGGGACAATGTTGTTATTCCGTACAAAGAGCTTTACCAGATGGGTGGGCAGAGTACGGTAAGAGGGTTTTTGTGGGGTGGTGTAGGGCCTGCATGGAGTCTTACAGGTTCTCCGCTTGGTGCAAGGAATGCAGTTCTTTTTAAAACAGAACTTATTTTCCCATTGATCGCAGACTACTCTATGAAGGGACATGTGTTTTATGATGCAGGTACGGGTTGGAGTACACCAAAGAACGACTTGAATCGACAGAAATTTTTTGATGAGAAAAACAGAGAGATTGATATAACTAATTTTATAACACGAGATAAATTTGATTTGAGACATTCAATAGGGTTTGGTGTAAATCTTCTTAATCCTTTCCCTGCTACGATTGATTGGGGATTCAAGCTTGATCTAAAGAGGAATCTTGGTGAATCTGCTTATGAATTCCATTTAGGTATGAATTACGCCTGGTAAGGTTGTTTGATGCTTGGATTTTTATATAAAAGTAGAGTTGGCAGTCTTATAAGATTAGTTTTTGTTTGCCGTTGGTTCAGTTGGAGTGCTGGATTCTGGGCTGATTCTAAGGTGAGTAGTTTTTTTATAAAACCGTTTATCAAGAGATATAAGATCGACATGTCTGAGTGCGAAGTTCCTGAGGGTGGGTACAAAACTTTTAACGAGTTTTTTTATCGTAAATTAAAACCAGGCACAAGACAGATTGATTTAAATCCTAACAATGTTATTTCGCCTGCGGATTGTAAGCTTTTGGTTATTGAAAGATTAAGTTCTGAATCAAGCTTTTTTGTTAAAACCTGCAAGTTCGATCTTGAAAATTTTTTACAGGATAAAGAGTTGGCGAATGCGTTTGCCGAAGGGACTCTTTTTCTTTTCAGGCTTGCTCCCGAAAATTACCACCGCTTCCATTGTCCATTTGATTGTGTTCCCGGTCAGCCAAAAATAATTAATGGAAAGTTTGAGTCAGTTAATCCGATAGTTTATAAGTCAGGTGTTCAGCCATTGACAGAAAATGAACGTCATTTAATAGTTCTTAATTCGGATATATTCGGTAAAGTTCTTTTTGTTCCTGTTGGTGCAATGATAGTTGGAAAAATAAAATACTCTTTTAAGCCGGGTGAATTTTATAAAAAAGGTGATGAATTAGGCTTTTTTGCATTTGGTGGATCTAGTATAGTTATGATATTTAAAAAAGGTGCGGTTGTTCCAAATCAAGCCTTTATCCAAAAATCTTTACAGAATCAGGAGACTGAAATTAAAATGGGGCAGGGTGTAGGTAAAATCTAATTATTTTGGGATTAAATTTTTTAGGAGATTTTATGAAAATTTATCCCTCTCTTATGTGTGCAGACTTATTAAATCTAGGTAAAGTTATTAGCAAATTTGATGAACATTGTGATGGGTACCACGTTGATGTCATGGATTATCACTTTGTTCCTAACCTGACTATGGGGCCGGATTTTGTAAATGCGATTGCAAAGGCTACACGTAAACCTGTTCAGGTGCATTTAATGGTTGATAACCCCAAGGTATGGGTTGATAGGTTAAACCTTGGGAAAAAAGATACCTTTATTTTTCATTATGAGGCATTCGAGTGTTTTCGGCCAATGAAAGATTTAATTAGTACGGTTAAGAAAAAAGGATGGAAAGTTGGGGTTGCATTTAATCCCGGAAGTGAATTAGATCTGGTGGAAGAGCATCTGAACCTTTTGGACAAGGTTCTTGTTATGTCTGTAAATCCGGGATTTGCCGGGCAGATTTTTATTTCTGATGTTCTTAATAAAGTTAAAAAGTTAATAAAACTGAAAAAAACACAGAAAGCAAATTTTGAGATTTGTATGGATGGTGGAATTGGCAAAAATAATATAAAAGTGCTTTCAGATCTTGGGGTAGACTCAGTTTCTGTTGGAGGTGGAATCTTTTATAGTAAAAAACCTATTGTTGCATTAAAAGAGCTTTACGAAATTGTGAATCGCACTTAAATTAGTAGCTTAGTAAATATAAACTTGTTTTATTCGTTGATGCTGAATCAAATTCAGCATGATAAAAATTGTTTCAAGATTTGGAAGGCAGTAAATGCGAGTTTTGAATTCGGCAACAATCCTGAGGGTAGGGGTTTTCTTTGGTGGCAAGTCAATTGAACGAGAAGTATCATTAAATTCCGGTCGCACAATTTGCGATCATCTTGATACAAGTAAATATTCTATAATCCCAATATTCCAGGATGAAGACGGTACTTTGTATGTTTTACCATGGCATTTTTTACACCGTGGAAAGATTGCCGATTTTCAGAATAGACTGACAAGGGAGGCTAAAAGAATTGAATGGGATGAATTAAACGATCTGGTTGCT
>CAZSLQ010000070.1:1334-3181 GCA_964607885.1 uncultured Pseudomonadota bacterium | reverse complement strand
GGCCTGCTTCACATAAAACTGTGGTTTAACAAAGCTCTGGATATCGCCAACGCGCTCAAAGGTTTCACCATTCAACTTAGTCGCACCTATCTCCAATATCTCCGAGAAAAACCCACGCGGCTTGCCAACCGGCTTTGTATATACTGTAAACTCAAAATCTGTTACCAAAAAATTCTTTGTCATTAATCTATGCTCCCATCTATTCTTATCTCATCAAAAGAAACAATCAATATTGAATATTATTGTAGCATAAATAAAAATACAAACCAATTTTTCAATTTATGTACAGCCAATTTTGTTGTATACTTTTTAAAGCAATACTTTAATAGCAATGAGGGGGATTTATCATGGATACCCTGACCAAAGAGCAAAGAAGCAAAACTATGAGAGCAATTAAATCTTCTGATACCTCAATCGAGGTTCTTTTACGCAAATCATTATGGGCAGAGGGAATACGTTACAAAAAAAACTATAGCAAACTACTAGGATGCCCAGATATAGTTATTACTAAATATAAAATTGTAATATTTTGTGATGGTGATTTTTGGCACGGCAAAGACTTTAACGAAAACAGAATTAGTACCAACAAAAAATTCTGGGATGAGAAAATAAGAAGAAATCAAGAGCGTGACTTAGAGATCACCTTAGCCTTACGTGACCAAGGTTGGACGGTATTACGATTTTGGGAGAAGGACATAATAAACAACATAACAAAATGTGTTAATGAAATTAAAACCCAAATATATCAAAAAAGCGTAAAGAAAAACAAAATATAACTATAACACTTTATAAATCCATTAGTAACTTTTATAATAAACAAATGTTCGTTTTTTGCGAAAATCCATTGACTTTGCGGTTATGATGTTTTAATATATAATCATAACTTTTATAAGTGTGGTGCTAATTTTGTATACAATCAACAAGGCAAAAGTAAAAGAAGCAATGAACGCTGTCGGGCTAACTACGCAAACACAGTTAGCGAATAAACTAGGTATCACCAAAAATCAACTTTCAGTGATACTCTCAGAGAAGTATAATCCTTACAAAACAACTTTCGATGCATTATGCCATACTTTAAACGTAAATCCAGACCAAATCATTGATGCAAATTGTCAGAATAATTTTGAAAACACCTTTGCCTTTAACACAGCAAACAAAGACATTACAGCCATAGAGTTATTTGCTGGTGGCGGTGGATTGGCTCTTGGTTTAGAACAAGCTGGCATTAAAACGCAGCTTTATGTTGAATTTGATAAATATTGCTGTGAGACACTAAAAAGAAACCGTCCAAATTGGAATGTAATATGCGACGATGTAGCCAAAGTCGATTTTAGGCCTTATGAAGGCTTAGTTGATATCGTAACCGGTGGTTTTCCTTGCCAAGCTTTTAGTTATGCAGGTAAAAAGCTTGGATTTGAAGACACCCGTGGTACTTTATTTTATGAATTCGCCCGTTGCATAAAGGAAACAAATCCGCTTGCTTTCATGGCCGAAAATGTACGTGGGCTAATTTCTCACGATGGGGGACGCACACTCAAAACAATATTAAGCGTATTTTCAGAATTAGGTTATGAAGTACAGTACAAAGTTTTAAATGCTGTTAATTACGGAGTCCCACAAAAACGCGAGAGGATTGTAATTATTGGAGTGAAAAATGGGATACATTTCCATTATCCAGAAAAATCGGCTGAGATCAAGACACTTAGAGACGTTCTTAAACATGTTCCGCCCTCAGAAGGTCAATCGTATAGCGCCGCAAAAAAAGCTGTTTTAGATTTAGTACCTCCTGGTGGCTGCTGGAGAAATTTACCTATTGAAATCCAAAAAACATATATGGGTAAAAGTTT
>CAZSLQ010000070.1:0-1324 GCA_964607885.1 uncultured Pseudomonadota bacterium | reverse complement strand
GTAGTGGAGGTAGAACCGGCATGGCCAGAAGAATTTCCTGGGATGAACCTTCTCTTACACTAACTTGTTCTCCTAGCCAAAAACAAACTGAACGTTGCCACCCTTCGGAAACACGTCCTTTTACTGTTCGTGAATATGCCAGAATTCAAACATTTCCCGATGATTGGCATTTTTGCGGCGGGATAGGCGAAAAATACAAACAAATTGGCAATGCTGTGCCCGTGCTATTAGCAAAACAAGTTGCGCAAGAGCTTGTGAAATCTTTGAAAGAATTCAAAGATAATAACCAATAAATTTTAAACCCTTAGCTTGTCATGTTTTACAAGCTAAGGGTTTTTATCATTTTTTTGATATCTCATCTGATAATTTTTGTAAAGTAGCTTCAATCAAGTCTCTACTATCCATCTCAATTGCAATTTCTGCAAATACATCTATTAATTCGCTATAAAAATTCTGGTCACCCGTCAAATGATACCAAAATTCGCTTCCGCACAAAACACTATAATCTTCGGCAATTTTTCTATAAGACCCTGAAAGCTCACCAGCTTCACCATAAAAAACTCCAACGATACAATCTATGCTAGGGTTGATACCCGAGTTTCTATTTGTTCTTGCCAAATTTTTTACAGCATTGAAATGATTCCTAATCGTTGTAACATCATCATAATTAATTGTATTTGGGCCAGCTTTAATTTGGCAATACTTCTTTCTTCCATCAAGCGCATCAACAAACTCAATATCAATGCCAGAAACGACAGACGCATATCCTCCAAGAACTTCATTGCAAAAGAATTGTAGCTGCGTGCCAAATGTTGTACTAATTGATGTGCCCAAAATTCGCGGATAAACAAGTACTTTCGCAATATTTTCCGGAGTTGATTCGCCAAATGCAAATACTGATAAATACTTATCTAAAAAAGGATTAACATTAAACTTTCCCAATGAAACTAGTTTTTTAGTGTTTTTTAAGTGGTTTTCAACTATACGAGTTTTAAAAAAAATCTTTGATTTAGCTAAAATTTCTAATCGTGTTTTATCATCCATATCCCCAACCCCTTAAATAGTAAGTTTTCAGTATTGCAGAACAGTTAACCTTATATTATATTGATTATATATCAAAGAACTCCTCTTAACAAACCCAGCTCTAAATTATTATTTACAAGCCAATACTCTATGCAAAACGCTAATCAAAAAATAACTAGTGATAAATCAATCCAAGGTCACTTCAATTTTTTGTTCTATTAGATACTTATTGAGACAAAGCCGTAGATCAGTTTTAAATAATATTTATAAAACTCACAAAACAAAGCGAGGGCAGAATCTT
>CAZSLQ010000069.1:0-3663 GCA_964607885.1 uncultured Pseudomonadota bacterium | reverse complement strand
ATTTTTGCTGATATGATATATCTTACAAAGGAAACTTGAATGAGAGTATTAATTGTAAGCCATACTTACATCTCACTTATTAATCGAAAAAAATGGCAAGTTGCCGCAGATCTCTATCCGGAAACCCAATTCACAATACTGTTTCCCACTAAATGGCGTACCACATTATTCAACCATGAGTCAGAGAAATCACTCACTCAACACAACTCAAGCAGCTGCAGATTTATAGCATTAGATACTTTTAAATCCGGAAATGAAGTTTTATACGGCTATAAAACTCTTCATCTGTTTAATTTAATCAGAAAAATAAAGCCTGACCTTATACACGTAGAGCAAGGCGATAACGCATTAAGCTATTTTCAGTGCATAATTTTTTCCAAAATACTACGCCTAAATCCAAAATTTATTTTTTTCACCTGGGTAAACTGGAAAGAAAAAAAATCGCTCAAATACCAAATATTTTGGAACTGGATAGAGAAATTTAATTTAAATAAGTCCTCCGCAGCAATTACAGGCAACCTCGACGCAGAAAAAATTTTACGCGAAAAAGGCTTCCAAAAAAAAATTCTTGTACTTCCACAACTTGGCGTAGATACAGATATTTTTAAGCCTGCACAAAAAATCACATCCAAATTTAATTTAATAGGCTTTGTGGGTCGTTTGGTTGAAGAAAAGGGAATTTTCACATTATTAGATGCTTTTGCGAACTTACACAAAAATTACCCAGAATGGAATCTCGCATACTTAGGATCCGGACCATGCAAAGAAGTACTTCGAAACAGAATTCTTGAAAAGAAACTCGAGTCTTGTGTTGAAATTCAAGAAACAGTTCCCCATAATCAAGTTGTTCAATTTATACAAAAACTGGACATCTTCGTTCTTCCGTCATTTGATAAGGAAAGCTGGAGAGAACAGTTCGGACACGTCCTTATTGAGGCAATGGCATGCAAAGTGCCGATCATTGGAAGTGACGCAGGTGAAATACCAAATATAATTTCAAACGTTGGAATAATTTTTAAACAAAAAAATACAAACTCGCTACAAAATGCTTTAGAGAGGTTAATCCAAAATGAAAAATTAAGAAAGGAGCTTGGGGAAAAAGGGTACCTCCTCGCTCTAAATGATTACTCCCATAAATCAGTTGCCAACAAAACATACGCTTTTTGGAACCAAATTATGAAGGGAAATTAGATGTTTAGAAAAATATTTTCCATACTTGCAAGTTTTACAATATTATTGTTAAATGCAGTGAAAGTCTCTGAGCAACCTCAATCCATAAATTATTTAAAAAATGAAAGAAAGGAGATTTTTGTGAATAACAAAAATACCAATATCACTGTAGACAAGATTGCCGTCGTGGGTGGATGATATGTTGGGCTTGTTACCGGCGCATGTTTGGCGGAAAAAGGATTCCATGTAACCATAATCGAAAATAACCCTACAAAAATTGACTCCTTACTCAAAGGAGAGGTGCCTTTCTATGAGCCGGGTCTTGATAAACTGCTTGAAACAAACATCAAAAACAAAAGACTTTCTTTCGTAAACAGTATTGATCAGGCAATGTTGTCCAACCCTCAGGTTATTTTTTCATGTGTAGGAACTCCTCCACTCCCGGACGGATCCGCAGATCTATCATACGTATGGAATGTAGCTATTGAAATTGGCAAAAATCTTTCTGAGTACTGCCTAATAATAAATAAATCAACCGTACCCGTCGGAACAGGACAACAAGTCAAAAAAATAATAGAAACACAATTAAAGGACAGAGGCGTTTCAATCTCTTTTGATGTTGCATCAAATCCGGAATTTTTGAAGGAAGGTGATGCACTGTGCGACTTTTTAAATCCTGACCGCATCGTGATAGGTGTTGAAAGTAAAAAAGCGGAAGAAATTCTATACCAGATTTATGCACCCTTCATAGCAAAGGATGATCAATTTTTAGTCATGAATATTCCTTCTGCTGAGTTAACAAAATATGCATCCAACCAGAATAAGTTTTATGAATGAACTTGCAAATCTCGCTGAAAAAGTTGGGGCCGACATTAACCAAATTAAACTTGGCATGTCCAAAGATCGAAGAATCGGCCCATATTTCTTAAATGCCGGCATCGGTTATGGCGGAAGCTGTTTCCCTAAAGATGTTAAAGCTCTTATTGCAACAGGTCTTGAATATAGTCAATCAATGGAAATAGTTCAATCGGTTGAAAACGTAAACAACAATCAAAGAATTTTATTTACAAAAAAAATTCTAAATCATTATGGAAATTCAATTTCACAAAAACACATAGGAATCTGGGGACTTACATTTAAACCGGAAACAGACGACCTTCGCTGTGCCCCGTCAATAGATGTAGTAAAAATACTGCTTCAACATGGTGCAAAAATCACAGTTTATGATCCTGTGGGAATACCAAATTTTAAAGCTATCTTTGAAAACAGTGTAAATTATGCACAAACGTCACAAGAAATTCTAAAAAAATGCGATGCCCTAATACTCTTAACCGAATGGAAAGAGTTTTTAAAATATAACCCATCCGATTTCACAAAACTAAAAGATGCTGTAGTATTCGACGGACGAAACTGTTTTAATCCAACAGAGATGTTTTATTCCGGCGTAAAATACATTTGCATTGGACGAACAATCACCGCAAATTTTGAAAATATCAAACAAAAGGCAGAAAAATTTGCCTTTGAAATTTTGCAAAAATGACCCCTGTTAGAATTTTGTATATTCATCATGGAAAAGGTATAGGCGGCGCATCGCTTAGTCTTTTGTTGCTGATAAAGGCACTTGATAAAACAAAATTTAAGCCGATGGTTTTATTCCTGCATGATTCTGACGCTGTAGAAATTTATAAGCAACACGGTATCAATATAGCCGGAATTGTTAACAGATATGATTTTTCTCACACAAAAATATGGTGGTTCCGGTGGTACCATTTCCCATACTTAGCCCGCTCAATTTGGGACACTTTTAAAACACAACAATCAATTGCGGACCGGTGGATTGATAAAATAAAGCCCAACATTATTCATCTAAATACCAGCTCATTAATCGCATGGGGAAAAGTTGCACATAAAAAAAACATCCCGGTTATATGGCATATTCGAGAACCACTTGCAACCGGATACATTGGAATAAGGCACTGGATTATTAAAAATTATGTTAAAAAATATTCAACTAAAATCTTGCCAATATGCAAAAACGATGCAACGCCTTGGGTTAAAAATTCCAAAACACAAGTTGTTTATAATGCCGTTGATCCCGTAAAATTTAATTTTAATGAACCAATACAATTTTTTTTAAATAAATATCAAATAAAATCAACAACCCCTAAAATCCTATTTTTAGGAGGTTTGTCCGAAGAAAAAGGAACCTTGGTTATATTCCAAGCTTTTGAAAAAGTTTTGAAACAGCTCCCTGATGCACAACTGATAGTTGCAGGATACTTTGATCTAAATCTAAGCCAAACATCCACATTAAAAAAATTATTCCCTGCTTATAAATTTAAGATTAAAGTCTTAGATGCCTACGACAAAATAAAACACGCGCTTATTTTTACAGGACCAATACAAAATGTTTCACAGGCAATGGCAACAACACCTTCAGGTTTTGTATCCTTAATTACTTTCCGCGCAGCAGTTCCCCCGGAAACCAGGCGA
>CAZSLQ010000068.1:2473-3808 GCA_964607885.1 uncultured Pseudomonadota bacterium | reverse complement strand
ATCTAATCCTGTTTGCTACCCACGCTTTCGTACTTTAGCGTCAGCCACAGACCAAGAAGCCGCCTTCGCAACCGGTGTTCCTCCCGAGATCTACGCATTTTACCGCTACTCCGGGAATTCCACTCCTCTCTTCTGCGCTCTAGCCCACCAGTATTAGCTGCATACCCACAGTTAAGCCGTGGAATTTAACAACTAACTTAGCAGACCGCCTACATACTCTTTACGCCCAGTAACTCCGAATAACGCTTGCACCCTTCGTATTACCGCGGCTGCTGGCACGAAGTTTGCCGGTGCTTTCTCTAGTGGTACCGTCATCCCTGCTGATTATTCACCAACAGTCTTTCTTCCCACTTAACAGGAGTTTACAACTCGAAAGCCTTCATCCTCCACGCGGCGTCGCTGCATCAGGCCGACTAACCATCTTTGCCTTGGTAGGCCTTTACCCTACCAACTAGCTAATAGTACACAGGCTCATCCTTCGGCGATAGCAATTAGGCCATCTTTCTCGATTATTCATCAACTTATGCAGTATTAACCCCGATTTCTCGGGGGTATCCTTCACCAAAGGGTAGATTCCTATGCCTTACTCACCCGTGCGCCGCTGTACTCACCCTTGCGGGCTTTCTCGCTCGACTTGCATGTGTTAGGCACGCCGCCAGCGTTCATTCTGAGCCAGGATCAAACTCTCCATGTCTAAATTTACAGAGATCCTTCAAACTCAGGTAATCTTTGTTACCTTTATTCCATAAAATTTCAAAGAAAATCTTTTTTATTTTCTACTCTTTTTCTCTGGTTTTTTCAATCGTGTTTATAAGTTTACTTACTTCTATTTTTTTTTCAAGCTTTTTTTATTTATTTTTTTAACTTTTTTCGGCCCACTTTTTCCGCCAAATTATTTCAGGCTTGAATTTGTTTTTCAGAAATTTCAACTTACATTACGAAACAAATTATAAACTATTCTCACACAAAGTAAAGTTTTTTTCGCATATATTTTAACATTCTCTAAAAACTCGACCCAATCAGCGTTTACAGACTACCATCTCGACACATTAGTTACATTTTTCTTGATATTCAAAGCAAAAACATGTTACACATGTATTATGAAATTTTTGAATCCTAAAAACTTAAGGAGGCAGGCCATGAAAGTACTCACAATCGGGGGAGCAACTCAAGACATTTTTTTACACTATCAGGGAACGGATCTTATGACCATCACAAAAAAAAACATGGTCTCAAACTTCATGCTATTCGGCTCTGGGGAGAAAATTGAGATAGAAAACATAATCTATCACACCGGAGGTGGAGCTACCAACTCGGCCGTATCATTCAAGCGTT
>CAZSLQ010000068.1:585-2463 GCA_964607885.1 uncultured Pseudomonadota bacterium | reverse complement strand
GGGGTGGGCACAAATTTGATAATTTGCAACCCTCAACACCAAACCGGAATCTCATTCATAGTTAATTCAGTTGAAGGAGAATATACGATCTTTGCTTACAGAGGTGCCAATAGCTATTTAGAACTAGAAAAATTAACCTTTGATGCCATTAAAAAAATCGATCAGCTTTATATAACCTCCCTAAGTAACCAGGCAGCGCAAATACTACCCTCTATTGTCTCCTTTGCAAAAAAACATAATGTCCCCGTAGCAATCAATCCGGGTATAAGCCAACTCGAAAAAGGGACACAGAAGCTTAAAGAATCCCTTCAATTTATAGATATTTTAATCTTAAACAAACTTGAATCACAAATTTTCATGTTTGCACTTACACAAAGCGACCAAACCTACAAAAAGGTGCTTGAATGTGTTGGATCAGACCAAAACCACCGTAGCCAAAATGAAAGGGCAGACCAACCATCACTATTAAATACCCCAATAATATATGAGAATACCTATTTCAGCTTACAAAAGTTCTTCAAAGCAACACTTGCAATGGGCCCTAAAATAGTAGTTGTTACCAACGGTCGTAATGGAGTTTATGTTGCAACCCAGAAAGAGATCCTTTTCCATCCAAGTCTGAAAATAAAAGTTGCAAATACGGTTGGGGCAGGGGATGCGTTCGGATCATGCTTTGTAGCGAGCTTGATGCTTGGTTACGACATTGAATCAGCATTAAGACACGGAATTATAAACAGCGCATCCGTTCTTGAAAAAATAGGCGCAAAAACAGGGTTATTAACCCATAACGAATTAATCAAAAAAACAGAGAGAGTTGATCCTAAATTTCTCCAACGATTTGAATTTTAAAAATTTTATACATTATATATGTTCCACAAAAAACAAATTTTTATCGAATTAAAAACATCCCGCCTAACGATAGCAATTGCTGAAAAAAAAATATTCAGAAATATTCGGGCTTATGACGTGTTAAACATAAGTTTAGAACAATCAATTTTCAATAATGGGGTAATCCACAACCCAAGCACAGTCTGCACATATATACAGGCATTTTTAAAAAAACAAAATATTAATAACGCTCGAGCAATAATAAGCATCCCCGAACTTCGGCAAACACAAGGCCTCATCACAACTTTAACAGTTTTCCAAACTGCTCTATGCCTAAGTAAAACAAAACTGATAATAACAAAAATTATAAATACTCCCATATTTGACTTTGAATCAAACTTGAGACCCAAAGTTATAGACAACGCTACAAACTTACTTGAACTTCTAGGATCAAAGAAGATAAAGAGCCCCATATTCTGGGTAACAAGCATTTTTGTATGTCTAGTAATGTCGCTATTTGCAATGAAACAAATACGTTGTAAAATGCTAACTCAACTTTTAACACTTCGATCTAAAATATCAAAATTAAAGTCGCAAACCGAAAAGCTTAACGCTCATCTCAGGGATTTTTCGCAGATCAAAAATCAAAACAACAAAATAACCAACTCCATTAAAACTCTTGAAAAAGCAAAAAACACTCAAACCAATCCCGTTATGCATCTTCTTTTCATATCTTCAAATATTCCTGAAAACTTATATTTAACAAACATAAACATCAATAGAAAAACGGTCGCAACAAATTTAGTACCTACAAACAACACACAAGTCGCCAAAAATTCTATATCAGCGCAAAAAAACAATTTTATTGAGCTGTCAGGCTTAGCTGAAAATATTCAATCTGTAAACAATTTCATTCAGGCATTAACAAAAAACAATAAATTATTTAATAAGATCGAAATTTCATTCATAAAAAAAATACAGCACTCAAAAGAAACGCCCCCCTCTAAAAATGATTCGACATTTAATCTAAAGTATCAATTTCAAGCATCT
>CAZSLQ010000068.1:302-575 GCA_964607885.1 uncultured Pseudomonadota bacterium | reverse complement strand
GACAGCTGATTTATGTTGCTAGATAGTTTTTTTTCTGATACCATTTGGTATATATGTTGTTTTAATGTTTAACCCTTTAAAAACGGTTTAGGCAAGCATAAAAAACAGTTTAAGCTTGTCAGAATATCATCGGTAAGGATTTTAATGCTGAAGGATAAAAACCATAATAAATTCTCGGAGATGCTAAAAAGTGTAAATCTCCTTGATGATCTCATGGAAAATGTTGAATCTACACAACCTTTAAATCAGGAACTGGTAGATGCCTATGAGGAC
>CAZSLQ010000068.1:0-292 GCA_964607885.1 uncultured Pseudomonadota bacterium | reverse complement strand
TAGGCAAAGTCATATCGGGAAGAGTAGTTGGAAAAGATACCACACAGGTAGTTGTAAGCATCAACTACAAATCGGATGGACTAATTCCAAGTTATGAATTCTCAGACTATGAATTAAAAAAGCTCAACTTTGGTGATGAAATTGAAGTAATGCTGGATCGTCTGGAAGATGAAAACGGATCCGTCATTTTATCTTATCAAAAAGCCAAAGCGCTCAAGGCTTGGGACAAAATAGCCGACCTAGCCGCTCAAGACCAACCCGTAACCGGCGTTGTAACACACAAGGTCAAGGG
>CAZSLQ010000067.1:0-3918 GCA_964607885.1 uncultured Pseudomonadota bacterium | reverse complement strand
CCACCCCATGCAACCCCTTTTACAAAAAAACCTTGCCTCAAAAATCACGCCCCATAGGCACACCATCTTGAAACACGAATGAACACCCATAGACACAAATGATTCTATGCCCGCGCCTGATTAGTGATTACAAGCATCATCTAAAATTTTGGAATCTACACTTCACATAAAATGTAACGCGGGGTTTCTCTTTTCAATCAATCAAAATATTTTTTATATTTCAAGAAGGCAGGATCATCCAATACATCTAGGGTATTATTAGTCTGCTTCTTAATTAAATTACGGCATTTTTTTATCCTATTCAACATTGGGGAAACAATCATGTGTGTTTGATTTAAATATGTCGTAATATCTTCTACAGAAATCGGAATTTTATATCCTTGAGTGCAGCTGGCCAAAATCACCTCTGAGTCCCGCAAAGGAGCAATTACCCGTCGATATAGGTAATTTGGCCGTATTCTCTGACCGGTATACTCGTTAAGCAGTGGCAAGAGTTGATAGGACGAAACGTACTTATGAGCGTCAACATCATGTACTTGGAACATTAAATGCTTCAAAAGAGCAATTTGCAAATGCCGATCAGGATCCCCGTCGCACTCATATTTTTCAATAAACGTTCTTGCACGATGAATTGCTAAATCAAATATATCCTTGTCATATTTTCTGTCCTCTTCCGATGCAGTTCCAAAATATGGCGTTGAGGTGTTCGGAAACTTTTCAACATGAAGGATTTTTCCTTTTAACATCTCAAGATAATTGGGCGCAGAATCGTCCGTATAAACCTTGCTTATTGTACCTCCAACAAAATCTGCTAACTGTACCAACAGAGAATCCTTGCTATCGATGTAACCAAAATCATAATCGTTGAACAGATTTCGAGGGCTTTTCTCCCACACATATTTTTTGAAGGATTCCTGGAATTCGCTTGTTCCTATCTCATCCTCAATTATTTTAAGCTTTGGATAGACGCAATAAAGTACATTATAAAGTTTATTATGAAGATACTTGATGAACGTTTGTTGATATAAAGTCAACGGGCTTTTTTCTATAAATGCCTGTTTATCAGCAACAAGCAGAACAACATTAAATTTGACAGTGAGCAGTTCGGCAAGGATTTTATTTCTTCGCTTGTAGTTATCGATAGCACTTGATTTCATCTCGGCGTCGCGAAAACCATTATTGTTTTTGACTTCCGATACCACCCTATGTAGGTATTGTAACTCTGAGTTTTGGGCTACGACAGCACATATAATGTAATACTTTGAAGTACCTTCTCTCTCAAAGCGAAAACCAAAATTGCCGCACTCATCAATAAATGCAGTCCTGCCTGGCATTTTGCTAAGCTCTTTCTCCCGTATATAATCTTCTATGTATGGCTGTTTCAACCGAGTCTCCTCCAATCTCTTCAATAATAACTATCTTATATCTTGAGCTGCAATGAAAAAGAGGCCAGTAAACTTATCTAATTAACTGTCATCCTATAGAACAACATCTTCTTCATGACATGAATAACCTTCCCATCCGTTATACACGCTCTTCCACCTCATGCAACCCCTTTTACAAAAAAACCTTGCCTCAAAATCACGCCCAAAGACACTCCGGTTTGAACCACTAATAGACACAAATGATTCCATGCCCGCACCTGATTCGTGTTTGTTCGTTGTTTTAAGCTTTTCAGGCAAACAAATGCGATTGCAACTTTTTGTAGCTGTTTTGTAGCCAGATCTGATTCACATCAGGGTGTTATTTCTTTTTTCACAAGACAAACTGAAAACCTAAAATGCATTCGTTCCAACTCTTGCGCTGTCATCATTAAATTCACTTTGCTAAAAAATGGTAGCTTTATTTCTAGAGGCGTGTCCTTTGTATCAATTATTGCATAAACAACTTCATAAACGTCAGGTTTCGGCTTCTGTGTGTAATCTAAATAAAAATTTGTAAATTTTTGATGTATTAAATCATAAAACTGTTTGCGAAATTCCTCATCACTTACGAAACACATCGCGGACACCTTCCCCTGAGAAAACAAGTGGCTTAGCTGCGCCGACTGCCCTTTGTTCTTGATATGGATGAACTGGTTATCTTGTGTAAAAATATCGCACGCTTCTATTTGCTTTGGACTATTTTTTACTTTAATTAACTTTTTATCCATTAAGCAATACTTTTTATTTCCATCTGCTAACATTTCATTGTATTTTCCTTCATCTTTATCACTTGGACAATCCGGTAATCTTAAATTAAAAGGAGGTATATTATTTATTATAAAATTGTTTACCTGTTCAAAAAAAGATGTTTCTACATAATACCATGTACCTGAGCAGAGAATATAATTTTTTCCCTCGTATTCCGTCTGAAAAACAAGGGATTTATAAATACTACCCACCGAAAAATGAGAATCATCTGAATCTATGGCATACAATTTATCATTACGGATTTTGTCACATATATTGTTTTTTGATTTTATTTTTTCAGTATACTTAGTTAGATCAAGATCTAGGTCGTAATTTTCACTTTTATCAATGTTCTTTCCAATACCCGAATAACAAAATCCAATAATGCGATCCCAGTCTATTGTTTCTGGTGGTGCAATATGCAAATGCTCTATTTGATCATTTGCTATTGCGTTGGCCATTATCGAGTCTAACCTTTTTGAAAGTGTAGAATCTCTTATTTCTGCAACATTATCAACCCATCCAAATCCAATGGATTTGTAGCGCTCGTCTTTATAGGCTTCATAGTAAAGCAAAAGTTTGCTTTTAAGCTCATGCAATTCCATTGAAACAGAAATAACCAAAGAATCTTTGCCGCTCATATGTTTGCCATATTTTGCGTCGTGGGGTTCGCCTGTAAGCCCTCTCATAATATCCGTAATATCAAGCTCGAACTCATCTTGAGTAGTGCTATAGCTTGCCTGACGTTGTGTTGTAACAACCATATCTTCTATTGTTGCGGAATTAACGCTGCGCATCTTATTTTGATTAATTGTGTTAAGAGCAACCTTAAGACCGAAATTGCGCTCAATGCACTCCTCGTTTAGGAATGATCGTCCATGTCCAAACACGATGGCCATAATCTTATCTTTGATGCGTACAAAAGCGGCCGCCTTATTTGAAACGTTCTCTGAAATGTCTATAGACTCAGTTGATAGCTCTTCCAGATATTTTTTCCATGCCGGTAGCTTCTTTTTACTTTTACAATAATAGATTTTTCCATCCATCTCGAATTTAGGTTTTAATTGAGATGAATAAAGAAAATCATAAGACTTTAGGCAATCCTCAAATTTTTGAGTACCACCTTTTATAAGAAAAACATTTAGATTAAACACTTGTTTATTCAAAAAACACCTCCTATATCCTATCTCCACACAGCAACAACTTCATATAGCTTTCAATATATGCAACATCATGGTTGAAAAGGATATATTGTTTGAAATCCCAGTCATCCACGCTCCCTCGCAAATCGTTCGCAACATTACAAATGGTGCGGTGAATATCCGCCCATTCTCGCTTTTTTTACTTTTGGACATAGATTATTTTCCTTATGACATTCAAGAGAAATGCTACCACTTTTTGAACAGGTATTCAAGAAAAATTTCAAAAAAAAGAATTGAGGCGTGAAAACCGGAATAATACACCCCGAAGATACTCCATCTTGAACCACGAATGAACACTAATAGACACAGATGACGAGAGCCCCCGGAAATACACAACTTTTCGCACACAGAAAAATAGAATCTGTAGCGAAAAGTTTAAACAGCCGAGAATCCCTCGGTAGTTGCGCCTTTAATAAATCAGTGTAAAGGCGTTCACTACCGCTCCTTTTCTATACCCGTCGAATCGACGGGTATAGAAATTGGGGTAGCCACCGGAAAAAGAAAAGCCCCGAATCACTTGTTTGCACGAGTGATTCAGGGTTTCT
>CAZSLQ010000066.1:3849-4109 GCA_964607885.1 uncultured Pseudomonadota bacterium | reverse complement strand
ATCGCGACCGTTACTAGTAGAACCGCCACTTTTACTCGTTGCCATCTTAACACCTACCTAATTAATTTTTCAATTTTAACCTCTAACCATCGAACAAACTACGATACTCCCTTTTTCAGTTTAATTGACTATAATTATGCCCTTTTTTGAGTAAAAGTCAAATACAAATCATGTAACCGGGTAAGATTTACTTTGTTATCTCTCCCCAATTCCTACCGCTTCTAATTGATACCTTTAACGGGATCTCCCAATTAACAACA
>CAZSLQ010000066.1:0-3788 GCA_964607885.1 uncultured Pseudomonadota bacterium | reverse complement strand
TAATGTTTTGTCTACATGTATCATTGCAAGTTTAATTATTTCGGCCGAGGTACCTTGAACGGGACTGTTAGTTGCAACGCGCTTACCTGCTTCAAAAAGCGTTCTATTGCGTTCTGCAAGCTCAGGGATGTATCTGCGGCGACCCCACAATGTTTGAGTAAAACCATTTTTTATGGCTTCTTCAACCGTTTTTTCAATCCAGGCATGAACCTTTGGGTACTGTTTAAAATAAAGCTCAATATACTCCTTTGCCTGACCTGGCTTAATATCTAGGTCCCTTGATAGTCCGTAAGGGGTCAATCCATAAATTATACTGAAATTAATTCTTTTCCCTAGTTGTCGCTGCTCATTGGTAATTTTTTCAGGAGAAATTCCAAAGATTTGGGCAGCTGTTTGTGTATGTATGTCTTGATCATGCAAAAAAGCTTTTGTGAGGCTTTCGTCCTTTGTCATGTGTGCCAGGACGCGTAACTCAATTTGTGAGTAATCAGCAGAGAGTAGGCGGTATCCTCTTGGTGCTACAAAGGCTGATCTGATTTGTGTTTCTTCTCCGTCCCCGGTGGGAATGTTTTGGAGGTTAGGGTCTTGGCTTGACAGTCGTCCTGTCGCCACAAATGTTTGACTGTAAGTCGTATGTACTCGGCCTGTTTTAGGATTTACGAATTTAGGCAGCGGTTCAATATATGTGTTTTTTAATTTTGTTAATTCACGATATTTTAGAATTAATCCCGGAATTGGATGCGATTTGCTCAACTCTTCCAAGACTTCCTGGTCGGTTGAACGCCTGCCGGTTGTACTTTTTTTTACGACGGGCAATCCCAGATGCTCAAATAAAAGTTTCTCAATTTGCTGTGGTGAATTTAGATTTATCGCAGTATCCTTTAGTCCCTTGTAGCCTTGAAATGCCGCAAATATTTTAGTTTCAACCTTTTGAATTGACTTATCAACATTTTTACCAATTTCCTTCAATTTTTCCACGTCGAGTTCAATTCCGATTTTTTCCATTCGAGTTAGGACCCCGCTTAAAGGCATCTCCATATCTTCGAATATCTTTTTTAATTTTGGATTTGCCTCAAGTTCCTTTTCGAGAACATACATTAATTTAAGCGTTTGAAGTGCATCATGTGATCCGTATTTTGCGCCATCTTTGATCGGAACCATGGCAAACGTTTTGTATTTATTACCAATAACGTCTTTGAATTTTTGCATAGGCTCGCCCAAGTAAAATTCGGAAATAGCCTTGAGATTTATTTTTTGCCATTCTTTTTTTACAAGACAGGCGGCTAGAAGTGTGTCAAAGCATACTCCTTCAAGCCATATGTCATATTGGGATAGAACAAGCTTGTCAAATTTTGTGTTATGCAAAACTTTTTTAATTTTTTTATTCTCAAAAATTGGCTTTAACTTTGCCAGTGTTTCTTCTCGGTCAAGCTGCGGTTCGTTGTCATTGGCAGTATGAGCAAGCGGGACATAGTAAGCCTCCTTTTTGTTTACGCTTACGGAGAACCCCACCAATTCATTCAAAAGAGGGTTACCACCAGTAGTTTCCGTGTCAAGTGCAAAAAGGCCGGAATTTTTTATTGTTGCTATCATCTCTTCAAGTGCTTCAGGGGTTTGAACCAGAATACATTGCCATTCACTGTAGTTAACCGGTTTAACTTTGGGTGTTTCCTCTATTTTTGATGTTTGGCTGAGAATTGAAAGTTGTCCTTCTTCCTGCGAATCTTTTACAGTTTTTAGAAGAGACTTAAACTCCATTTTTCGGAAGAAATCTCCCGCTTTGTTCCAATTCTCTTTATCAAATTTATAATCAGTTTCTTTCAAATGAATGGTGTGGTGTTTTAAAGTAAAAAGCTTTTGGCTTAGAAACGCATCCTCTTTATGTGTTTTAAGGCTTTCTCGAATGCGTTCTTTTTCAACTTTATCAAGATTTTTGTAAAGATCCTCGAGTGATTCAAATTGGGTTACAAGCTCTTTTGCCGTTTTCTCTCCTATCCCTGCTACCCCCGGAATATTGTCTGAGGTATCTCCAAGTAAAGAGTAATAAAAATTAATTCGCTCAACTTTTATTCCATGTTCATCTTCATAAGCTTTTTTATCAATCAGTCGCTCTTTAAATGGGTCAAAAACCAAAACATTTTTATCCAGTAACTGAAACAGGTCCTTGTCCGGGCATACTATGACGATATCTTGATCTTTATAATCTTTAACAATTGAATAAATCAGGTCGTCGGCTTCATGCCCTTCAGCAGATATTTGGCAAACTTCTATCAGATCAAGGAAATGCATTATATCTTTTTTTTGTTCGAAAAGTTCATTGGGAGGGGCTTGTCGTGTGGCTTTATAGTCGGCATAAATTTCACTGCGAAATGTTTTGCCTTTATGATCCCAGGCTACAATAATATTTGTTGGTTCAAACTTGTCTATAAATTTTTTAATTGTTCGACAAAAACCGTATGTTGCCTGTGTTGGGGTTCCATCAGAAGTGTAAAGTGGTTTTAGCGCATAAAAAGATCTGTAAAGTAAATAAGAGCCATCGACTATAAATAAAGCATCCTTAGGTATCTTATGCATGATGCCCTTTCTTTTTTAATTTATTCAATACCCCAAATTTAGATTTACTATGTGGTAGCTTGCAAGTCATCTTTTGGAGGCCGTTCAGTCCGAACCATAAAGCAAAGTGTGCCTAAAAATATGACGGTACCTATTACAATACTAGAGTTAACATCGATAAATTTTAATGCAAATGCGCTGGCCCCGGCTAACGCGGCGTAGGCGCCATTTTTAATTAACTTAGTTAGTGCATCAGATTCTTTTAGCAGTCCATGTTCTTTTAAACATTCAAAATGAGCATTTCCAACATCGGATTTTATCTCATAACCACTTAAAACACTTATAAATCTGGTTCCAATTTCAAAATTGAATTGGCCACAAAATGGACAAACGCCTTCTCCGTCAGACATGGCGACTAATTTAGATGTTAATAGAGTCATTGTAAATAAAAAAAACAATTTTTGGCGCTTGGTAAGGCTCATAATAATTCCCTTAAGGTCGTAATATTCAGATTATATTTTTCTAAATGTATTGGAAAAAACCGATAGCGTCAATTTGTTTGCAGTGTGAAACTTGTAGAGAAACGATACACCTCTTGTTTTTAATGCCAATTTGCTACAAACTACTCTTGGTGTGGCAATTTAACAATTGAGGGTATTTTGTGGTTGCATTAAAAACTACGGAACTGGAGACATCAAGTTGTCGTTCTGAATCATTTCCTGAACGGGTTTCACGGGTTGATTCAAGCTCAAAAAGTTGTAGTCTCTCTGGCATTAAAAATAAAATAGAAAATAGCTTATCCGATTTTTCCGGAAAAACGTTTTTACATACGTCTCCACATCATGACGATGTGATGCTGGCATACTTACCTTTTTTATCACACCTTGTATCTCAAAAAACGCAGCATAATTTTGCGGTTATGGCAGGTGGTTCCAATTCTGTAACAGATGAATTTCTGATCAAGCGACTTAATAACTTAGAAAAATATCTGGACACAATCAATACGGATAACAATGGTGTAAAAGTATTTTTGGATGCTTTAGCTGAAAACAATTTTGAGAAGAAAGAGATTGCTCAGGCAAGCCGTTTGGCCCATGATGTCACGCATATTTTTGGTTCTACTGAAATTCAAAAAATTATAGAACAAATAAAGATTGACTTAGGACAAAAACAGTCGGACAAAATTAAAGAACTAAAGGCTAAAATCAGAGACTGGGAAGAAGAACTTACTTGGG
>CAZSLQ010000065.1:0-4131 GCA_964607885.1 uncultured Pseudomonadota bacterium | reverse complement strand
TTTTTGGTTTTTCTCGTTTTACATTTTTTGTCATTTGCAAAACTAACTCCAAAAAAGACTATGTTATTTTATTTCAGACACACTTTTTGTATCACTATCTTTTGGAGTCTTGCCTAACATAGTTGTAACTATTTGCAGGTTTCAGGCTTCAAGATACGGCTTTTCTGCAAATATTCAAAGAGTTTTTATGGTTTATTTTGCTGATATTTAAATATTTATGTGGTTGTGCAGGGACGACTAGTTAATTGCCGGTGCAGTAGCTTATCGAGGATTTTAACCCGTTTGAAAAGTACTTGTAATATGACAGGGAAGTGCTTCGAAATCAGCGATTAGGCTTAGTGTAAAATGTACCTAAGTGGAAAAAACGACAACGAATCTATAAAAATCATCGGCAATTATCTTAAACAGATGAGACTATTTTAAAAACCGAATCTGAAGATTCAATTTAATATATTGTTGGCCTTCATCCGTATAAATAACACCAAATCTATGCCTTGTACTACTTGCTGTTTCTAGTTTAGTGTTGTTAAGCAGGAAATTTTCAAACTCATTGCGATTGTATATATGATAACACAAAATATCTCCATCTTCCTTAACTACGAGATATCCACCAGTAGCATCTAACTCACCGGTCCATACACTTGAAGGCATCATTCCCAACGCAACATCAGTCAAAAATCGTTTAGTTTTGTACGAATAAAAAGGATGATTATTTTCCAAATTAAAACCTAACGGATTTATTTCTGAGATCTCATTCACCAAATCAACTAATTTGGTTTTGTCAGTAGTAAAAAAAAGAATTAACAACTCTGCCAAGATTCTTGTTAGAGCACTGTCAATCAACATTAAATTATTACCAAATATCTTATTTTCCGTATGAGAGAATTCAAGAGATCCAGAATATTCAAAAATCTTTTGTAATCTATCCTTTATTTTACTTCTTGAATCCAAATCATTAATTTCCCCAATTACCGATTCCGGAAGTATCGCATTCTTTATTTTATAAATAAAATTTGTAGTTTTACCAGCATTTAATAGTGTGGAAGCGCCCCCAAGCTGAGACTTAATGCTAAATCCTAATTCGGGAGTTATTCCTGTTCTATAATCGTGAATAATTACCTTTATGTCACTCTTAACTGTTGCATTTGCTGTCAGTGAATTACATTTAAACGAATAAACAAATTCCTCAATTTCCGGAATCGAGAATGTAGTAGAAGTGCTTTCTTTTATCTTTGATAACAACAATACGGCATTTTCCCGAAACTTATTGAGAGGGATTCTGAACTCCTCTCCGTTTCCTCTAATAATGACTAAATCTCTTTTATAGCTATATTCATAAGTACTACAGGATTCATCACGAAGAACTTTAATTATCGGGTAAATAAGTTTCTCAATCCTATTTAAACCACTATCCCCCACAAATAATTGCTTGTCTGAAAGTATTTTTAGAAGTGTGTAAATCTCACTCCACTCACCTTTATTCCCTGTCATCCTTTTTTAATTATTTTTTTAATAATTTCATCAGCAGTTGCTTTAATTGCAGGAACTGCAACGGAATTACCAAATTGTTTATAAGCTGAAGCATCTGCAACAGGTATAATATAACTGTCAGGGTAGCCTTGGAGTCGAGCCCACTCCCTAGGTGTCATCTTCCTTATTCCCTGTCTATTAACGGTTCCTTTTATATGAGTTACTGGAGTAAAATCAATCAAACGATCGTCATAAACCAGATTCCTTTCTCGCCCCATACCACCGCAAACAACTGCATTTGCAATGCCATTATCAGAAATTACTTCATAACCGAATCCGTTCCCTTTACTTTCATGTCTTTTTTTGTGATTAACAAGGGTGTTTAAATAAGTATCGGATAAATAATACTTAACTGAAACAGGTTCTTTCTCCTTTACATCTGCAAATTTTACTCTGTTATTCGTTGGTTTCGGATAACTGAAACTATCAATATTCAGATCCTTTCTAAAGCCAACAATGAAAACTCGTTCCCTATTTTGAGGAACCCCAAAATCTTTTGCATTAATAATCTGTGGATCAGGAACAAAATAACCAAGGTCATTTCTTAATACATTCAATATTGTAATAATTGTTTTCCCCTTATCGTGATTAAAAAGTCCTTTTACATTTTCCAGAAAAATTGCTTTCGGTTGTTTCCTTTTAATTATTTCAGCCACATCAAAGAACAAGGTCCCCCTGGTATCTTCAAACCCTCCACGCTTACCTGCAATTGAAAAAGCTTGACATGGAAAACCTGCACACAGTACATCAAAATTATCGGGTATAAAACGCTTTGTGTCTTCTTTAGTTATGTCACCAAATGGAACTTCGCCGAAATTCATCTCATATGTTTTTTTGGCTTGTTCATCCCATTCACTGGTAAATACACATTTGCCTCCCAAACTTTGCATAGCCAAACGAAAACCTCCTATTCCTGCAAACAAATCAATAAAAGTAAATTTCGGTTTTGAAGGTCCAGGAAACGGAGTGTTGTTTATAAAGTTAAAAAGCATGTACTGTAATGCGTCAGATGCAGCCTTGGAGGAAATCTCCGTACTTGGAAATTTATATTCCAATGCTCGCTTAACATGTTGTAGGGCTTCTCTTTTAAAAAACGCTGAATTATTTCTCTTGTGATTATGTAGAAAATGCGTAAATGCGGCTTTCCCATTTTCGGATGCTTCAACCACCCGAACTCTAAAAGTCTGACCACAAACGTCTTCAATTGTTATTATTTCTTTTTGCTTCATTAATTTTATTCTCTATTTTAAGAACGCAATTTACTAAATCCGTTTCGATTTGACGCCCCCAGAAGCGAATAACTTTCCAACCGTTTTTTAACAGATAGTCATTTACCTCCTTATCTCTTTTTATATTATTGCTAATTTTCTTAATCCAAAAATCCCGATTAGTATTTATCTTATCATTCTCTTCGTTCCAATTCTTTCCATGCCAAAATTCACCATCAACAAAAATTGCTATCTTATACTTTTTAAATGTTAGATCGGGTTTACCAAAAACAGTCTTATTATTCTTTCTGTATCGGAATCCCCTTCTCCATAATTCTTTTGCAAGCAAATTTTCAATGTTCGTGCCTTTACTCCGAACTGCCTGCATATTTTTACTTCTCTGCTCTCTGGTTAACCTGTCCATAAAGAAGCTTTTTTTGTTCTAAGTAAAAATAGATCTGACTTTTTCCATAGTAATTATCTGATTCGACTCAATTACCTTCACGGTTGGAGGTTCTTCAAAACAAAATGTCTTAAGGTCTTCAACCAGGTTGTCGAATTCAGAGCCTGTTGCCAATATTACATTATCTAATCCGATAATACTCCCTGTTTTGATTTTTTCTTTTACTCTAACTGTTTCTCTTTCATCAAGGGTAATCAAGAAGCATAATGACTTTCTATGAACATACTTAAGTGCAATAGCCTCAAGATCTGCCTGCTTGTACCTTTCCCTTAAACTTGTCTTAACGCTCCAACAAATTGGTCCGCGCTCAGCTGTATAAAACATCAGATCATAAAATACGTTGGGAACGAAAGCGACCTTTGCACTCATATATAAAGGCAGGATGTTCTCTCTTATACATAGAGTTGCTAATATATATTCGAACACTTTTCCGTTCAAGTTGCTGTTATTTACCCTATGATTTTTATACGCAGTCCAGTATTTATTTACATAATCAGAGGGACAGCAATAATCAACATACATAAAATCAGAGAACAAATTTTCGAAAATTGTTCCTGCCTGTGTGTTTTTACCGACAATAACACCTAATTTATGAAGCATACAAATTATTTAACACAAATGTTGAATAAAAGCCAAATAACGCTAGCTCATGAAGGACAAATATACACATTTCCGAATTAAAACAATGGATTATCCTATCTTGGATGTTCTTCAAAATCCAGGAATTGAGTTTCTAACGTGGGGCGATAATTGACGGTTGACACTTTCTAGCTTTCGCTGAGGAATTTCTTTTTCATAGTACAGTTCCTTTTGTAAAGTAAGACATTTTGTCTAATTCAGAACTGTCCTATTTTTAGGGAAGGCTACATTTCTCCTGAATTCCCCTCAAGCGTACCGCCGTGAAAGTCCTGCCCCGAAGCCGACATATAG
>CAZSLQ010000064.1:0-4188 GCA_964607885.1 uncultured Pseudomonadota bacterium | reverse complement strand
GTTAAAAAATTTCCGTTTTTGGGCGTTGCTATTGTTCTTCTTTGCGTATGGTTTTGTATTCCTTTTTTTAAGCAGACGGATATGGGATACTCAACTCGAGATTTCAATGAGGATATGAGTAAGCTTTATTATGATTTGGGAAACTTTTCACAAAAACGTGGAGACTTTGAAAAGGCTATAAAATCCTATACTCTTGCGCTTGATCATAATCCGGAATCTTCAGTTTGTTTGGAAAAACTTGAATTTTGTAGGAAGCAATTAAGCTATAAGTTTAATTTTCTACCGAAGTTATAAAGAGCGGCAGTCGATCTGCTCGACTTTTCTGTGAAAACTTATTGCAAAATGATGAGTATAATCACGTAGGGCAATTAAAAGTTGCCCTACAGCTGTTTTTAGAGAAAGTTTTCTACCTTCTGGGATTCGATTTGAAAAAATAGTCTCTTCTTGTTTTGCAAGGCTTGCAAATTCAGATTGCGGGAATAATGATTGCACCGCGTTAAGTTGTCCCTTGCCACCGTCTATTAAGATTAAATCTGGAAGGTCCTGCGTGTCTTTGTATCTTCGTGATACGATTTCTCTTAGTGCTGCATAATCATTTTGCTGGCTAAGTGTTTTAATTTTAAAATGCCTGAAATTTTTTTTGTCCGGTTTCCCATTAGTAAATCTAACACATGAGCCGACCATATGCATCCCTTGTTTGTGAGAAATATCAAAACAGTCGATAGTATAAGGTTCAATTTTAAGTTTAAGTAAATTTTTTAGTGCTTTGGGAGTTGCAATTTGCTTTGCAAGTTCAGTTTCAACGTGAATTTTTGCAAGTTTAATCAGATCTGCAAAATGACCATCTTCAGGCTTGATTATTGTTACATCATAATCTTTACCATGCCATGATTTAATAAAATTTTGATATAATTTTTTAGTCTCATTTTCGATTGAAAAGTTGACTAGAATTATTGATGGCGCGGGGTGTGTACGATAGTAACTTTCAAAATAATCAAGATAATTAAACTGATTTTCGCTTACATGGAAATAAAAAATTTCTTTCTTGTTCAGTACTCCATGCATTTCTTTGAATAAAAAAAGTTCAGTCTGGTTTTCTGTCAAAAACCAGATATCCTTTTCATCAAGCTTTAGTTTAACTAAAGGTTTTGTGTTTAATGAATATAAAACTCTTTGGAAAGCCTCTACATATTTTTGGAGATTACGTGATTTTTCAAACTCCATTTTTTTGTTATGTTCTTTGATTAAGCTTTTCAGGTAGTTTAAAAAATCATTTTGGTTATTTTTTAGTGCAAGTTTGGCTAATTGAAGATGTTCAAGATAATCGTTTTTATTAAAATCAGGGCGACATTTTCCAGCGCAAATCCCCATGTGGTAATAAAGACATCCATTGGGAATCTTCTTTTTACATAATTTTAGCCGGAAGGTTTTTATAAGAAAGTCATAAACTTTTCGGGCTGAGGCTTTTTCCAAGAAAGGGCCAAAGTATGTCCCCTTTTGTTTTTGGTTTCGTACGAGTTTGAGTTCTGGAAATTTATCTTGAGTTATTAAAATCCACAAAAATGGCTGTCCGGATTTTAAAAGCACATTAAATTTTGGTTGATGCGTTTGTATGAGTTTAGCCTCCAGTACCATTGCCTCAAGCTCATTTGCTGTTATTAAAAAGTCTAGATGATCGGCAAGTTCTCGTAAAGAGCTTGATTTTAGATCATCACTTTTCAAGTAACTTACAACACGATTTTTTAGGTTTTTGGCTTTACCCACGTACAAAACCATATCTTGGGCATCTTTGAAAAGATAAACCCCAGACTTTTGCGGTAGCCTTTTAATTTGATTTGTTAGTTTTATATTATTAATTTTATTCATATTATAAATATATTTATTGTTATAAAAATGTAAAATTTTGTTTGAACTACAATAAAAATGATGTATTTTATACCTATCTAGTTAGTTATTTTTGGTTATTTTATTGGGAAGTTTCATATGTTTAACAAATCTCGTTTCCCCGTTATTCTTACGGGAGTTGTGGTTCTTGGTGTTAGTTTTTGGTTGGTTGCTTCGGTTTTTTCATATTTCACATTTAAAGATGCACCTAAATTTACTTTAAATGAGATTGAAGCTAGTTCGGCATTCGCCAAGGATTTAAAATTTGTGGTTTGTGGGGATAATAGGTATAAAATTGCTCAAATTGGTGTCCTGATTGATGGAAAAGAGATTGATATAAAAGATTCCAAATGGGCCGGTTCTAAAAAATTTGAGATTCCTATCTCAGTTGATGTGGTTTCATATCCTGATGGGCTTCACAAGCTTGAGGTTTATGCTATTGATTCAAGTTTTAATAAGAATAAATCATCTCAGCAGTTGGATTTTGTTGTAGATAACAGTCCATTAAGAGCAGCGTTTGTTGATTCTTTATATAAGGTTCAGCAGGGTAAAACGCTCCATGTAAAGATACATTCCAACAAAAAACTGGCCAAGGCTGAGATTGAATTTGGATCAACAAAGTATGACTGTTTTCCCGACGCAGTAAATTCTACCGTTTATGAATGCTTTATTCCTATCGAAGCAGAGGCGTGTCCAAATGAGTATGCATTGACTGCAAGTTTGGAAGATCTGGTCAAGAACAGTTTAAAGCTTACCGCACAAGCTAGCGTGTTGGAATTTCAATTTAAGCGGCAGCATGGTTTTACAGTTAAAAAGGAAAAGCTTGAAGAAGAAAAAGAGGTAAGCGCAAGTGCAAAGGTTTTAGATGAAGCCTTATCTCGTTGGCTTGAACAGTCATGTAAGGAAAAATTGTGGCATGGGCCGTTTGAATTGCCGATTAATGTCAAGCGCATGACAACTCCTTTTGGTGAAATCAGAATGACTCCCGAACTTGGAAGATATATTCATAAAGGAGTTGATTTGATAGATAATCCTAAGTCGGTTGTCTGGGCAAGCCAGAATGGAAGAGTAATTATTAAAGATCGATTTTTAATTTCTGGAAATACGGTTGTAATTGATCATGGAATTGGGGTGTTTTCTCTTTACTTTCATTTGGATAGTTTTGCAGATATCAATGTTGGTGATTTTATTAAAAAGGGTAACCCTATTGGCAAGCTTGGTATGACCGGGTATGCAAATGGCTATCATTTGCACTGGGAGCTTCGCGTTAAAAATATTTCCGTAGATCCTCTTGAGTGGACCAAATCGGTTTATTAAACCTCAACCGAGCCCCAAAGTTCTTCAATCTGGATTTGACCTGAATTAACTTTTTCAATGCCATCATCTAACATGGTTTTCATTCCGGTTTTTGTGGCATGTTGTAAAATTTGGCTTGTTGTGGACCTTTGCATTACAAGTTCTCTTATCTGGTCGTCCAAAATAAGAAGTTCAAAAATGCCGGTTCGGCCCTTATGCCCAAGATTAAAACACGTAGCACAACCCTGTGACTTAAATGTTGTGCCATTTAGATTTTTAAATTTGGACATAGAACTTAGTGGGTTTTCCGTTTTACATTTGTTGCATAATTTACGGACCAGACGTTGTGCTAGAATTCCTGTTAAAGTGGCATTTATCAAGAATGTTTCGACACCCATATCAATTAATCTTGTTATTGCGCCGGCAGCATTGTTTGTGTGTAACGTACTAAACACAATGTGACCGGTAAGTGAGGATTCGATGGCGATTTGGGCAGTAATTTTATCACGAATTTCTCCAATCATGATAATATCTGGGTCTTGCCTAAGCAGCGACCTTAGTCCGTTTTGAAAATTTAATCCTGCCTTTTCATTTACTTGGCTTTGCATAATTCCGGGAACGGCATACTCAACAGGATCCTCCAAGGTAACGATATTTTTACCGGGTTTATTTAGTTCGGAAAGTAGAGCGTACAAAGTGGTTGTTTTGCCCGAACCTGTTGGACCTGTAACTAAAAAAAATCCATGTGGTTTCTGAATCAAATTTGTGATCTGTGAGAGCATACTTTTTTGCATTCCCAGTGATTCAAGATTTAATAGGTTATGCGAGCGGTCCAGAATTCTAATTACCATTTTTTCGCCATGTGTTGATGGGAATGTTGCTATTCGTAGGTCAATTATCTGCTTTTGATTTTGTGTATCACTTAGATTTAGTTTGATTTTCCCGTCTTGTGGTAAGCGTTGCACTGAGATATCAAGTCCCGCAAGTATTTTTATTCTAGAGATAGAA
>CAZSLQ010000063.1:1596-5016 GCA_964607885.1 uncultured Pseudomonadota bacterium | reverse complement strand
GCATTGGCAATGGATCCTAGCGACCCCAGAGCAATGAAACAAAAACCCAGAGGATCAGGTGAAAAAATATTGTCTCCATCATTTATTTTGGAAATCATATCGTTAGGAATAATTATAACAATTGGAGTCTTATTTGCCTGTTACATTGGATTGCGTACGAGCCCTCAGCTTGCGCATTCAATGACATTGACAAGCTTTGTTGTTTTGGAATTAGTCAGAGTTCAAATGGTACGATCTAAATATAATATTGGTTTTTTTTCAAACCGATTAATGATTTTTGCATTACTAAGCTCTTTTGCTCTACAGTTATGTATTGTTTACATCCCGCAATTACAAAAAGTATTCCACATGATTGCACTTGGATATTTTGAGTGGTTGATAATTTTGGCAATCGCAATAGGAGTGTGGATAATTGGAACTTTAGTCGATTCTTTTCTCGTACAAAAAAGTTGACAAAAAAAAGTGACGTTTTATTATGCATGTGTTCATAAATTTATATGATTACAGTTAATTATTTAATTAGCGTTTTTTAAATCAATGTTCAACACTAAAGCATTAGGAATAATTTTTTATGAATATGCATAAGGTCGCACTATTGTGTTTTGGTTTACTTATTGGAACCGAAACCAATCAAGCAGCAAAACAACACCCGGATTCGGTAGGGTTACGCTGTGAATTTAATGGTGAAATAGATTTTTTTATTCGCCCGAACAATATAGAAACAGACCAGGCAATGGGATGTATCTATGAAACTATCAAAAAAACAAACCCTAGCCAACTATGCGATACAGACGATCCTCGTAACAGATTGATTATCGAAAATGGTATATTTGCATACAGGCTTACATCCAATCAATGGATATGGCTTATGCGAAATGCTTCGATTCAATTAACACTAAAGCCAAATCCAAATGTGCATATATTTCCTCAAGAACACGTATATTTTTTTAATGTATTTAATAAAACTCTTTTTATTAAAATCTCTTCTGAAGATTATTTAAAATTAAGAGATACGCTCTTTGTGAGAAATCCCCAAATATCTGACCATCTACGCAAACCTACCTGGCAATGCGATTGCGAAGGAAGAGTTTACTCCACCCGTCTTCCCCCAGGAGAGTCAATCATATATCCGGCAAATTCGGGAATAAGTATTACACTAGAAAGTTAACCTTATAAAAATAAGATTGGATCAATATGAATACACGTAAAATTATAATTTTATGTCTTGGTTTTATTATTGGAACCAAATCCGGTCAGGCAGCAACTGCCTTGCCAAATTTGGTGGGTTTACGTTGTGAATTTAATGGAGCAATAGAGTTTTCTCTTAAACAAAGGAAATTTGATATAATCGAAAGTTTTATAAAGCAGGTTGAAAAAAGCAATCCTGAGAGGCTTTATAATGCAAGCAACATCCGAGACCTAAAAATTGGACAGTTTGTTAATGGAGAATTAAATTATAAATGCAGACTCGAATCTAACCAGTGGACATGGATTATGAATGATACCTGCATTCGCCTAACATTAATTCCATACCAACATATACAGGTATATCCTCACAGAGATGTTTATTTTTACAACATCTTTAATAAGCCATTGATATTCAAGTTCCCAAGATATGAATATCTAAACGTTAAAGATTTTATTCACATAATAAACCCGGGAATAAGTGACGTTACACTAGAACAAGTTGCCAGCCAAGTAATATCTGAAACTTTTTATTTTGAACTTCAGCCAAAACAATCAATTAAATACCCTATTGATCTAAAATTAAATCTCGCTTTGGAAGCAGTTAAGTAAAATATTGTCAAATTAAACTCAATGAGGACAGCGGTTTTAACAGTAACTGTCCTCTCTGTTTGTTATGGATATGCGCTTGTTAAGAGTTCAAATTCGTGTTATCTTCCATTAACAGAAGACCTCAATAATAAGAAAGGGTTAATCATGACCATGCTTATTTTTTTGGCATTTATATCTTTAACACTTTTATGGGTAATATCCCAATACAACAGGCTGATTCGATTAAAAACTCTTCTTAACGAAGCTTTTAGTGGCATTGATGTTCAATATAAGAAAAGAAGTGATTTAATTTCAAACCTTGTTGCCGTTGTTAAACAGTACGGAATCCACGAAAAAGAGATACTAGAAAATGTCGCCAAAATGCGATCAGTCTCGCTATCATCAAGTACTCCAGATCAAAAATCACAAGCAGAATCCGGCGTTACAACTGCACTCAAAACCTTATTTGCTGTTGTAGAAAATTACCCAAACCTAAAAGCTAACGAAAACTTTCTAAGTCTTCAAGAAGAGCTTTCGGGAATCGAAGAGGAATTGGCTCTAGCTCGCCGCTATTACAACGGAACTGCACGAAATTACAACATGAAAATCGGTGTATTCCCAACAAATATTTTCGCCAATTATTTTAATTTTACACCTGCATCATACTTTGAACTCACAACAGAACAGGATAAACAGACCCCAAAAATCAGTTTTTAATATGCTCATTAAAAATATATATCGGGCACTATTTTTTTTATCACTTTCTTTTGCACAGATAATTGCATTTCAAGAGGAAAAAATAACTCTTTGGGAAAGCGATATCACTATTCATGTGGACGGGAAAATATCTGTTATTGAAAAAATAACTGTAAATGTAACCGGTGAACAGATCAAGCACGGAATATTTCGTGACTTCCCAACGCAATATAAAGATAAATTGGGGAATAATTACAATGTCTGTTTTTCTATAAATAAAATTAGCGTCAACAACAACCCCACGCCGTTCCAGATAAAAAAACATCTCAATGGAAAAAGAATTTGCATTGGCGATCAAAATAAATACGTTTCACGCGGCATAAATACTTTTTTAATCTCATACACAACAGATAGGCAACTTGGATATTTTAAGGATCATGATGAACTTTATTGGAATGTCACAGGATGCGGATGGGTTTTTCCTATTCAAAAGGTAATCTTTACCTTGAATCTACCTACAAAAATAAATGCGAAATCTGATAAGATATACTTCACGGCTTACACGGGATACCAAGGAGAAGCCGGAGAAGATTTCACTGGTTCATTAATTGAACCCAGAACGGTTAAATTTGAGACAACTCGAACTTTATATCCCAAACAAGGCCTAACAATAGCCGTTGCATGGCCAAAGGGGTTTATTACACAGCCATCATATTTAACAAACATTTTTTACTTTTTGAAGGACAATATAGAAATCATACTTCTAACTTTAATACTTATTTTTTTTCTTTTATTTTATATCTTTTTCTATATTAAAAAATGCAGCACCGGGGAATTTCCTACAATAATACCTCTCTTCGAACCCCCAAAAAACTTTTCTGCCGGAGCTGTGTACTGTATTAAAAATTTTGGGTATGACCCATTGGCCCTAACTGCAGAAATTGTTGA
>CAZSLQ010000063.1:0-1554 GCA_964607885.1 uncultured Pseudomonadota bacterium | reverse complement strand
CTAGAGCCGGGTACCTCACAATTAGCTATGAAAATGCAACATATGTTCTTGATAAAAATACAGATGAAAACAACAAGATTATGCCCACCGTTAACCCAGAGCTTCACAAAGCAATCTGTAATATTTTATTTAAAGAAAAAAACTCCATAATCCTAAACAGTAAAAGCAGTAAAACACTAAACAACGTTAACACTTATCTTGAAACTTATCTTGAGGATAACTTTCTATGCAAGTATACGGATAATTTTTACGAAGAGTTATCTAATGGTATTATTTTCGGAATAATCCTTGCAATCTTTCCAGCCACAATACTTTTATGGAAAAACAATTTTTTGCCGGTAATAATTTTTTCAATTCTTTTTGTAATCATGTGCTTTATATTTTTTCTGCTTTTTAAAATATATACCCCTGAAGGTAAAAAAATTATATCCCAAATTAACGGGTTTAAAATGTTTTTAGAAACCACCGAAATTGAACGAATAAATATTATAGGAACTCCACCGGAGAAAACACCTGAACTTTATGAAAAATATCTTCCATACGCAATCGCTCTAGGGATAGAAGCGGAATGGACAAAACAATTTGCACCTTTATTTAATCAAATGCAACAAAATGAAATTTACTACAGACCCATATGGATAACCCATCCAAACAATTATAAATTCCATTCTCTTTCTTCGGGCCTTACAAGTAACCTTAGTAATGCCATTTCATCAGCTATAAATCCTCCGGGAAGCCACTCTGGTTTTGGAGGAGGATCTTCATATGGAAGAGGTGGGTCATCCGGCGGCGGGGGTGGAGGCGGTGGCGGTGGGGGTTGGTAATAAAACGTTGATATTTTCAATAAAGTACCCTATTGATCTAAAATTAAATCTCGCTTTAGAAATAGTTAAGCAAAATATTGTCAAATTGCAAATATTAATGCTAAACTCAAACTGAATTCGATGTTTCTTAAGGGAAAGGGATCCAGTTATGGAGAAATTAGGGAAAATAGCTTTTTTTGCATTTCTTATCGCATTATGTGGGCAAAATGTAATGGTTGCCATGAAAGGAAGAGGTGCGAAAGATATTGCTGAACTAAGGGCAAAAGCAGCTCGTGCAAGAGCTGAAGCGGCAAGATTAGAGGCAGAAGCGGTCGAGGCAGAGTTAGCCGCAGCAGAGGCTGAGGAAGATGAGCCTGCTGCAGCGGCTAAAGCTCCAGCAGCAGAGGAAAAAAAAGCCGAGGAAGATGAAGATAGCTCAGCTGAAGACCTTGCTACAGACACTCCTAAAGATTTAGATGCCGCATTAGTAGCATTTGCACAAGAGTTGAAAAAATTCGATGGTAAAGAAGCACAACTGGAAGAAAAAATTGGGGCTTGTTTTGAGCGACACCATTTTGGACATCGCCATGGCCACCATGGAGGGCATGGAAAGTGGGGATTTGGACCGCACGGTGGTCGCGGCGGCTCTGAAAGATATAATCTAACACTGACAGAGTTTATTGCTGAGCTAAAAAAAGAAGGTGATTTGGCTGAGAATAAACTTCTTAAACGTGAGTTAATACGCTGGGTT
>CAZSLQ010000062.1:4836-5113 GCA_964607885.1 uncultured Pseudomonadota bacterium | reverse complement strand
CTTTAAAACAATTTGCTTAACTTAAGCAAAGTTAAGCAAATATGACTCCGCTGGACTTGTTCCCAAGGCAAGCGTATGTTGTTGCTTGCTATGGAGGACGATGACATTGAGGCGATCCTTGCGACCGCTAAAAACATAAGAATGCCACACCAACGCGGATCATTTAATCCGTTATCTTCTCTTCCGGAACCAAAAGCCAAAATTAAACAAGCGATCAAGGAACGAATCCGACTCCTAGCTGGTGCATATATCTCATTAGCCGGATTTGTAGACGATG
>CAZSLQ010000062.1:2913-4826 GCA_964607885.1 uncultured Pseudomonadota bacterium | reverse complement strand
ATCAGATTTGTTGAGAATAACCCAAAGTCAAAGAAAACTCGAGTAATTTATCTCAAAGTGCTCGAGGATATAGAAACGGCTCAAAAGGAAATGCGAGAGTTTAAAGTATTGTAAATATCAAACGGTTTTACTACTTTGAACAATTTCATCTTTTACCAACATATTTATCCAATCTTCGGTATAGATGTAGTCATTATGTACCACATCATACTGACAGTACTTAGTTTTTGTTTTGGTCTTATTTTGATCGTTGGTAGGCGGTCGCACTCCATGCTTTCTCCACATGGTAGCGTGCCAATTTTGACTCTTATTAATACCGGTGCGTTCTTTTATTGTTTTAAGAACATCTTTTGGTTTATACTTTCCTTGATTAGCAACTGGTACTTGTTTCTCTTTAATTAAAGCCTGAATTTTTTCAAAATTTTCTTTTTGATTTTTATCTGCCAGGTCAAAATTAACAAATTCTACCGCCATATCTGATGAATTTCGGTGATTGCCTATTTTGGGTAACAGAAATACTTTAAAAGAATATTCTTGTGAATCCCTAACCGCTTTAGACATCGAACTCCTGTGATTTTTTATAAAATCAATGACTTCCTGGCCATCCTGGGTTATTGGGATCTTTCTTTTAAAGTTGCTGATTTGTAGAGGAATGTTTAAATAATCAACAATTGAATGTTTCGGTAAAAATTCTTTTACCAAAATGTTTTCAAAATTTATCAAGAATGCTTGGCATTCACCAAGCACATGACTATCAATCTCTGGTATAAACCTATGTTCTATCTTGTTTCGTAGCCTTGCCATAAACTCGATATTTCTAAATACCGGGCTTGAAGACTGTTGAAAATAACTCTCGGCACACTTTACCAATTCCCATGCTCTATATTCGCCATCTACTGTTTCGTATCTAATTGAGTTTTTCTTTTTATAGTAATATTTCACATCTCTCCTTTCAAAGATAGCGTGAAATAGAGCAGTATAAGCTATACACATCAGCGTTATATAGGCATGTGTTTTAAAAGATGTTCTCGGTTTATTATAAATCTCAACCGCAAGTAAAGCAGAATCTTTTGATTTCTCTAGTAGCATTAATACTTTTTTGGGCAGTCTTGCGGCCATACTAGTTAAGCCTTATTTTTTAATCCTGACGGTAACCAAATACTTAATTGGGTCTATTGTTACGCCTGGCACTGTATGTGCAAACGGGTTCGGCATTTTATAGATAAAAGGTACCTCAGAAAGATAGTCAAAAACAATATACAAATGATAATTCGGATCATTCTTTGCTATTGCAACTTCATTCTCAGAAATATAAAATCTAAAAGTTAAAGCCGGCTTATTTCTTACCGCTTTCACTTCTATGTGCTTTTCTGATAGATCGTCATCAAATGATAATATATCGTAACCAAGGGAATCATTCTCAAGCGAAACCTGCTTAATCTCGGAAACCTTTTCCGGATGAGATAAAGTTAATTTATCTTTTTCATACTTAAGAACTATTTGCTCTGCAAAATTACCAACTGCTCTGTTATTACTATCTCGTAACTCAAAATCAATTTTATAAGGTGTAACAAAATTCCTTTTAGTTTTAATCTCCGAGTCAGGGTCAGTATCAAGCTCCATATCAATAGTTTGCGGTGTAATACTAGATATGTCTGGAAATTTTAGACCACCGGTAATTTGGTTTATTATTTCTTCTTGTTCTTCGGTTGTTTTTGATTCCAAGCTCTCTATTACTTTAATATAACTCGGATTAGCTGTATAAATCTGCCACCCGTTATTTGTAGTAAGATAATTGAAATATCCAGTTTCAGTAAAATCTCTAAGAGAAAAACTCTCCAAGACAATTTCAATATCTTTTTTTGATAGATTAGATATTATTTTATTATCATCTATCTTTTTGATATAAGAGG
>CAZSLQ010000062.1:1018-2849 GCA_964607885.1 uncultured Pseudomonadota bacterium | reverse complement strand
TCTTATCATTAATCCAACAAATAAAAAGTCTATATTCATCGAAAGTAAAATAATCAACTGAATATAGAATATTGAGCAAGATTTCCATTGGGGCAATTTTTATGGAAATATTATCATTTAGTCTAGGGCAATCTAGGTATACCTTCATTATTTGCTCGTCAATTATTTTCTGCTTATACGGTGATTCAATAAAGGTTTGCCCGGCGTTAGAAATCTCTAATCTGTCTACGCCCAAATTAACAATCAAACCGAGATACCTTAAAGTGATACTATTGCGGGTAGTTAGTTTATCGAAACCAACGGTCAAATCTTTGTAGATTTTTTCTACAGCATCTTTTGTATATTCTTTCTGTTTAGCTTTTTTCCAAAAATTTTTGGTACCTTTGCCATTAAGGTATTGTTTGTATTTATTTATCATATTTTTTTAATATTTCACGAATTCTTAAAGCAATTGCTTTTGCTAATAATGGAGGAACAGCGTTGCCTATCTGTATACCAACTGAGCTTTTATTTCCGTAAAAGACAAAGTTATCATCAAACGACTGTATTCGAGCGGCCTCTCTTGGGGTCAGTGCCCTATGAGAGACAGGGTGGGTTATTCTTCCGACTGATGGAGTATCAAATCGTGTAGTAATTGTATATGCCGGTTTATCTTTCTCTAACCTACCAAATGCACCACTATGAATAGATTTTGTCTGAAGTGCTTTCGGGATATGTATTCTTCCTTGTCCAGGTTTAATCGTCTTTAGTAAATCAATAATTCGTTGGTCGTGTTTTGTGGCTTGGTGGTTATAAACTTTTTTAGATTCAGATCTTCTTTCTTTTTGGTATTCGGTCAATTCTTCACCTTTCGCATAGTCAGTTTCAAATTCTCCAGAACCAGCATTAATTTTAGGTAAATCAAGTATAGCATCAGACACGGTCGTGTATGGCTTTTCCGTTCCCGGTCCGTGGGTTTTTTTAGGAAAAAAATTTTCAGGATCGATACCCAATCGGTTGCCAATAAAAACAGCTCTTCTTCTTAACTGTGGTACACCATAATCAGCTGCAAGCAAAACCTTAACCTTTGTATCGTAGCCTATGTTCTTAAAAAGGCGTATTATTTCATTTTTAACTGCACCGCCATGCATATTTAGAATTGCGGCCACATTTTCTATAACAAATACTTTCGGTTTGATATCTTTTACAATGCGATGAAACTCTTTAAATAATTCATTTCGCGGATCATTCAAAAACGCCCCATCATTTCTAATTCTTCTTCCAGCCATACTAAATCCCTGACACGGCGGTCCACCCACGATAACATCAATTTCTTCTCCGTTTGGAATAAGATCTTTTGATTTTATTTTTGTTATATCTTCAACAATCATCCTTGTGCCTGGGTGATTCTTTGTATAAGTATTCGCAATATCTGGCTTATACTCATTCGCTGAGACTATCTTAAAACCGGTTTTTTTAAAACCCAAAGACAATCCTCCAACACCAGAAAATAGATCTATAACATTAAATTTATCTTTTTTGCCAGCCATATTCTTTTTTTGTTTTAACAAAGCCATAATCAAAATTATGCTTAAGTAAATTCTCTATATTAATAACCTGATTATTCTTATCAGCGTACAGATGATTTTCCACTATGAATGGGATTAGTTTTTCATACAAAGCATCTGAATTAATTGAGCCATCTTGTTTATCAATCCACTCATTAACTTTTTTCACCACGGAAATCTCATTATTAGACTCATTTACTTTAATCCTATTTTTAGGTTTAACAGTGGTGTCCTTTAAAAAATTATAAACAAAATCACCTCGCAAAGTATTTTTTTTGTTAATA
>CAZSLQ010000062.1:750-1008 GCA_964607885.1 uncultured Pseudomonadota bacterium | reverse complement strand
GACAGCTTGCTCTTGATATACAACATTCACTAAATGAAAGCCGGCATTTGTCACTGCGTCCATAACAGCTTTCCAAATATTTAGATTTCTATTGTGGAATGTAAAAGATAGGTGTTTTTTATTTTTCAAAACTCTATAAAGTTCTGAATAAACTTTTTGCATTCTGGAGGCATAATCTTCATATTTTTTATTGCGATAAGGATCATAAATTATCTCATCGTTATAATTTACTTTATTTCTAAGCCATGCATTCCAAAA
>CAZSLQ010000062.1:0-740 GCA_964607885.1 uncultured Pseudomonadota bacterium | reverse complement strand
TGGCGGATCAGTAAAAATATAATCTATTGACGAATTTTCAATTGTTTTTAAGTTAGTTGCATCTATGTTTAAAATCTTCCCATCAGCAGGTTTTAAAAATCCGACCAACTCTCTTTTGCCTTTGCTTATTTTATTAAATCTTTCTTTGAAACTTCGTAGTGGGTTTTTCTCTGTATGAATTTTTGGTGCCCATAATTTACTTATAACCCAGCCGGATCTTCCATTGACCGAGTCTTTGTCACCAGGAATCATTTTAGAAACATTCGGCAACATCGAAGTAAAACAAAGCGACAGTAGATCTCTCGTATTTTTGTTCTTAACTTCCTCAATGTCTTTAATTATTGTCCCAAGGACAACCAAAGCTCTTTCAGTAAAAACTCATCCAGATGACTCTTGCCATTCCTTTTTACAAATTTAAGTATTTCATCCTTAGGATAAAATAATTTATTCTCTTTATCCAATTTCAAAAATGTCGCTTGTGATTCTTTAAGCACCTTTAAATCATAAGTATCGGCGTCTTTAATAAATTTGCCACAAGATGAACAAGTACCTCTTATTCTGATAAATTTATCTGTTTCCCATACGGAGTTCTCAAAGATTGTTTTATTATTACACTTAGGACATTTCGTAGAATACAAATGGCTAAATTGATCATAATTTTTTTGATAAATTTTTTCAAAGTTCTTGCCAAAATCTTCAAGATCAATATCATTAATTGTATTCTGGGCTATAAAACAAGC
>CAZSLQ010000061.1:3927-5508 GCA_964607885.1 uncultured Pseudomonadota bacterium | reverse complement strand
CCATGAAGCAGGTGCTTTATGTATCGTTTGCGCGAATCCGATCGCACTTGCAATCCTTGAAGCACCGGGAAATCTTGGCGCTGACATTGTTACAGGCGAAGGACAACCTCTGGGTGTTCCTCTCTCATTCGGAGGCCCATATATCGGTTTTCTTGCGGCCAAAAAAGCACTTTTAAGAAAAATGCCGGGCAGAATAGTTGGTAAAACTCTGGATGTCGACGGCAAGCAAGGCTTTGTTTTAACTCTTCAAGCCAGAGAACAGCACATCAGAAGAGAAAAAGCAGGAAGCAACATTTGCTCAAATCAAGCACTTGTTGCACTGACTACAACGATATACATGTCTTTGATGGGCGCTGAAGGACTCAAAGAAGTTGCTTTGCATTGCTTCCAAAAGGCTCACTACCTGAAATCAGAACTTGCGAAAATTGAAAAAGTAACTGTTCCGTTCACTTCAAGCTTTTTCCATGAAATGGTCATAAAGGTTCCAAATGCTGATTCTGTGTTAAAGAAAATGGAAGAAAAAGGAATCTTTGCAGGAATTACACTTGAAAAATACTATCCAAATCTAAAAGATTGTATTTTGCTTGCAGTAACAGAAAAGCGCACTAAATCTGAGATAGATGACTACTGCAAATACCTTGGGGAGGCTCTAAAATGACTGAACCTTTACTTTTTGAACTGGATAAAAAAGGACGAAGAGGTTATGCATTACCGAAACTTGATGTTCCAACAGTAGATCCGGCTGATCATATACCCACTAAATTTTTGCGAAAGCAACTTGATATGCCTTCTCTCTCAGAACTCGAAACAGTAAGGCATTTTACTCGTCTTTCAAGAATGAATCATAGCGTGGATGTTGGATTTTATCCTCTTGGATCTTGCACAATGAAATACAATCCGAAGGTAAATGAAAACATAGCAAGATTACCGGGGTTTGCAAATATTCACCCGCATCAGAATGCTAATTCAGTACAGGGTGCCTTGAAACTCCTCAAAACTACAGAAAAATACTTGGCCGAATTAACCGGAATGGATGCCATAACCCTTCAGCCTGCTGCCGGCGCTCATGGAGAGCTGACAGGTCTGCTGATCATTAAGGCATACCATAAGAAAAAAGGTAATAACAAAAAGAAAATACTTATTCCGGATAGTGGCCATGGAACCAATCCTGCCTCTTGTACAATGGTTGGTTACGAAGTTGTAAATATTAAATCTGATAATCGCGGATGCATTGATATAGAAGATCTTAAAGCAAACATTACTCAGGACGTAGCCGGACTGATGATAACAAATCCCAACACACTTGGCTTGTTCGATGAAAATATCGGAGAATTGGCCTCGCTTGTTCATTCGGTAGACGGGTTGTTATATTATGACGGCGCGAACTTTAATGCAATAATGGGGTGGACACGTCCCGGCGACATGGGCTTCGACGTTGTGCACTTAAATCTTCACAAAACATTCTCGACACCCCATGGCGGTGGCGGACCCGGCTCCGGCCCCGTTGGCGTAAAAGCACATCTTAAAGAGTTTTTACCGACTCCAATTATAATTGAAGAAAATAACACATATTCTTTAAAA
>CAZSLQ010000061.1:0-3917 GCA_964607885.1 uncultured Pseudomonadota bacterium | reverse complement strand
GAGCTGTGTTAGGTTCTTTAGGGAATTTCTCGGTTATTGTAAAAGCGCTGGCATACATGATGTATAACGGAAAGGAAGGCCTTAAAGCTGCTTCTGCTTACGCTGTACTTAATGCCAACTACATGATGAAAAAACTAAAAGACGCCTATTACGTACCCTATGACAGATTCTGCAAACATGAGTTCGTAATATCAGGAAAAACATTTGCAAAACACGGAGTGAAAACACTGGACATTGCAAAAAGACTTCTTGATTTCGGCTATCACTCACCCACAATATACTTTCCTTTGATAGTAGAAGAAGCAATGATGTTTGAGCCTACAGAAACCGAATCTAAAGACACATTAGATGCTTTTATCGATGTCATGGAAAAAATTGCCAAAGAAGCTGTCGAAAACTCCGATCTCTTGAAAAACGCCCCGGTCACCACCCCGGTAAGAAGACTGGACGAAGCTACTGCAGCCCGAAAACCTGACATCAACTTCTACCAGAAACCATAATAAAGAACGAGAAAAATGATTATAAATTTCCCGCAACTTGAATCACTTTTGTTGCGGGAAATTTTGTCTTTTTTGCATCCCTCTGAGACTAATCAAGTTTGGTTGGTAGGTGGCAGCATAAGAGACCTTATAAAAGGTAAAAGCACTAAAATTTATGATCTGGATTTGGTAACATCATTTAATCCTATAGAAAAATGTAAAAAATTCGCTAATGAAACTAAATCAGGTTTTGTAATACTCGACGACGAAAGAAACATTGTCAGAATAGTTTATGAAACAAAAAACAATGATTTTTACACTTTTGATGTCTCTCAATTTAAAGCAGATACCATTGACAATGATCTGTTATGCAGAGATTTCACGATAAATGCAATTGCTTCTCCTCTCTTTGGTGAAGGACGAAAATTACTGGATAATAATAAATTGTTGTTATATGACCCGCTTGACGGAATTACTGATTTAAAAAATAATCATATTAAAGTATGTTCAAACGAATCTTTTAAAAGCGATCCTCTTCGTATTATGAGAGCATTTAGATTTTGCTCTGCTTATAAAGCTGAAATAACAGCTGAAATGAAAACTTTATTTAAGATTAGCCAAAGTTTTCTTGTTAATATATCCGGCGAAAGAATTCGTGATGAATTATTTAAGGTCTTGGCAACAAATAATTCAGCTAAATATATTAAAGAAATGGCTGACCTAAAAATCCTGGATGTTATATTTCCTGAACTTGAAAAATGCAGAAATATTTCACAAAATGCTTGGCATCATTTAGATGTTTTTGATCATACCATCTTAACTTATGAAAATTTTGAAAAATTACTGAGCATGGCTCCGCCTCATTTTTGGTGGAATAAATTTCTTAAATATTTGCATGATGATATTTCACAGGGAAGAACCTATTTACAAGCACTTAAATTGGGATGTCTTTTACACGACTTGGGTAAAATTCCATGCAGAATAGTTGAGAAAGAAACCGGTAAAATAATTTTTCACGGGCACGAAATGCAAGGAGCAAAAATTTCCAAAGAAATTGCTGCTCGATTAAAACTGTCATCTGCCGAAAGCCTGTTCCAACAGAAATTAGTTAAAAACCATATGAGACCGGGCGTAATCTTGCAACAAGGAATAAGCAATAAAAGGCTTTTTAGATATTATTCAGAATGCGGGATAGATGGAACCGGAATCGCTCTCTTGTCATTAGCAGACAGACTTGCCGCCTTAGGTAATTTTAACGAGGATGAAATTATAGAGTTTACAGCAGGTATTTATCAAATAATGAGCGAATATTTTATTCAACAAAGCAAACCTCTGACGAAAGAGCTCTTGCGCGGTGACGACTTGATTTCTATGGGCGCAAATCCGGGCCCGTTGTTTAAAACAATATTAGATGCAGTAAAAGAAGCTCAATACACCGGAGAAATTAAAACCAAAGAAGAGGCTGTTCAATTGGCAAGAATGTTTATTTTACAAATCTCTAAAAAGAAAACAGATATTGAGCCACCATCCACTCCTGTCCTCGATTAAACCCAAACTGCTCAGAAAGTGCCAGAAAATACATTTTCCATCTCTGCATCCAAGTCCAGGCCATCTTTTTCCCGTAAACTTTTTCTAATGAAGAAAAAATCGCTATTCGATTAAAATAAAACTTTTTTAACCATTTTTCAGCGGTTAATTTATATGCTTCTCCGCTTATTTTCCAATAGTCCTCAATATACAGGTTCTTTTGGAACATCATTAACATTTCCGCTGATGGTATAAGAAACGGATTCAAAATATAACGCCCCGGATATTCTGCTAAGCCAACAGAATCTTGATAATAAGAATAAGAGCCATGAACAGGAAATTGAAGGAAAAACTTACCTTCAGGCTTTAGCATTTTAGCGATTTTGCTATCCCAATTTTCCGTACGTGCAATTAAATCAAATCGTTCTAAACAAAGTATTCGATCAAAAGATTGTTCATAATCTAACTCTTCAAGGTCAGCCGAAACAAACGTAATATTGCTAAGGCCCAATTCTTTGATTTTCTTTTTTAAAATTATCAATCTCTTAGTTGAATCAACCACTGAGGTAATTCTGATATTAGGATAGTTTTCTGCCAGCCAAAATGTCATTGCACCCCACCCGCAACCAATTTCCAGAACACTCATGCCATCTCGGATTTTTGCACGATCAGATGACATCCATAGCATGGTTTCCTCCGCATCATTTAAGTCCTCGGCACCTGTCGGAAAATAACCGCATCCTTCATTTAACCTTTCACCCAGAAAAAGCTTAAAAAAGTCAGGGTTTGGCTCAATCCCCTCACGCTTTGCCTCTGAATCGCGGTTTAAAGACACTTTGTTTTTTATATCTTTAATAATTTGCCTAAACACTGCTTGTCGGGCTTCAATATCACCTAACGAGGCTGACTTTAATGCTCTTGAATAAAGCCTTCGGCACCAAAATCTGATAACTTTTTCAGGAACAAGTCCCGTTTCGCAAGCCTTTAACACAAATTTTGATATAAGTCCCATTGCCGACCTCCACTTTAGATAGTATATTCTAGCATAGCAAGGATATATTTGCAAAAAGCAGATGTGGCAATATTATTAAAAACGCTTTATAATTGCTCAATTGATAAGGGGTAAAAATGAAAAACATCGCGATTATTCTCGCTGCCGGTATTGGAAAAAGGGTCGGAAACCCTTTACCAAAACAATTCATAGAATTAAAAAGCAAACCGCTGATTCTTTATTCCGTTGAAGCTTTTCAAGCACACCCGGCAATAGACAAAATTATAGTTGTAACTCATGCCAACTACTTAGATCATACAAAAAAGCTTATAGACCAAAAACACTACTCAAAAATTGAAAAAATAATTGTAGGCGGAAAAGAAAGATACCATTCAAGTATTGCAGCAATAGAAGCCTGCGATAAAATTATAGATAAAGAAAATTTGAATTTAATTTTTCATGATGCGGCCAGACCTTTAATTAGCGATACTATTATTACAAAGGTAATTGAATGCCTAAAACAATATTCCGCTGTTGATACAGCAGTACCAACAACAGACACAATATTAATAGTTGATAAAAACCTAAACATAAAAGAAATACCCGACCGCTCTATGTTGTTCAACAGCCAAACACCACAAGCATTCAAATATAAACTAATTAAAGAAGCTTACAAACTGGCATTAAAAGACCCCGATTTTACTACAGCCGATGACTGTAAAACAGTAAAAAAATATCTTCCGGATATCGATATTCATGTTATTTTAGGAGACACACAAAACATGAAAGTGACCAACCCGGAAGACATTACTATTCTCGAAAAAATCATCAGTAAATGATGAAGCAAAGGTTACCTTCTTCTGTTTAAAATGCTTAATAAACGCAGTATTTCTATATAAAGCCATACCAGCGTCACCATA
>CAZSLQ010000060.1:5258-5642 GCA_964607885.1 uncultured Pseudomonadota bacterium | reverse complement strand
AGCTTCTGCCGCTAGATCTACCTGAAAAGCTTCTGCCGCTAGATCTACCTGAAAAACTTCTGCCACCGGATCTACCTGAATAGCTTCTTCCGCCACCCCCACCACCTCTTCTAGCAAGAAGGTTTTTAGTGTTTGGGTTTGTATCGTTTAGTAACTTTAAATCTTCCACCTTTGTACTTGATGAATCGGCGCTAAGCGAGAATGCCGCGCATATAAGTGTGATAAAGACGGACCTTGTTTTTGATCCCATATTTCCCCTTTCCCTTTATATTTTTATTCAAGATTTTAAATGCTTCTGATTTAATAATAGAAAAAAACGTCTAGTTTGTGCAATGATTTAAATAAAATTCAATCTTTTATTGATGAGGCTCCTTTTTCGTACTG
>CAZSLQ010000060.1:0-5248 GCA_964607885.1 uncultured Pseudomonadota bacterium | reverse complement strand
ATTTTCTTGTATACATCTCAATTTGCGGCTAACTTGTATTTAAAAAAAGATAAAATTAATGGAAAATAAGAAAAAATTTAGTGATTTTTTAAAAAATCAACTCAATGAACCTCAACGTCAGGCTGTTCAGAGTCGGAATTGCGCAACTCTTGTTGTAGCAGGAGCCGGGTCGGGTAAGACCAGGGTTATTTCTGCCAGGATCTCAAATCTGATTTTAAATGAAGAGGTTGATCCATCTTCCATTGTTGCTCTTACATTTACAAATAAAGCAGCAGGTGAGATGAAAGAGAGAATTACGCATTTTTTGGGAAAACCCAATAAAATGCCATTCGTTGGTACTTTTCACTCTTACTGTCTTTTGTTGTTGCGGAGAAATTCGGCCTTATTACCTTTTCCTGAATTTTCAATTATCGATTCTGATGATCAGATAAGTTTGTTAAGAAAGATTATCACAAAAAATGCCTTAAATAAGTATATTTCTGCAAATCAGGCGAGCTTTCAGCTTTCAACATATAAAAACAATCTTTTGGTAAAACAGAATGTAGATATGGTTCCACCATTTATTAAAGAAATTCATCATGAATACGAAACAGAAAAAGCTGCTGCACGTTGTTTAGATTTTGATGATCTTTTAGTACATGTTTTAAATCTCTTCAATAAAAATTCTGAATTCAGGATTAATTTTCAGAAAAGAGTGCAACATATTTTAGTTGATGAATACCAGGACACAAGTGTTGTGCAACACCAGCTATTAAAATATATGGCTTTGGATGAGAAAAATAAATTTACCGTAAGCTCTTTATGCGCAGTTGGTGACGAGGATCAGTCTATTTACTCTTGGCGTGGGGCTTCAGTTGCTAATATGATATCATTTCAACGAGACTTTGAACCTGTCAAAGTAGTTAAGATTGAGCAAAATTATCGATCAGTACAACCGATTTTAGATGTGGCTAATAAGCTAATTGAAAACAACAGATTGAGGGGGCCAAAAAATCTTTGGTCGGAAAAGAAGGCCAGAGATCGAATTTTGGTTGGGTACTGTCGTTCTGGGGATCAGGAGGCCTCAGTTATTGCAAACTTAATCCAGGTTATTTCAAAAAATAAAAACAAAAAGTTGAGTGATATTGCCATTTTATATCGTACACATTTTCAGTCGCGTCAAATTGAGGAATCTTTAATATACCATTCTATTCCATATAAAATAATTGGTGGTCTGTTGTTTTATGAACGCAAAGAGATAAAAGATTTATTGGCGTATCTTAGACTAATTGCCAATCCGTTTGATAAGATTAGTTTATTGCGTGCTATTAACTGTCCAAGCAGGGGATTAGGTCAAAAATTTGAACAGGAGTTGTTGGAAGCATCAATTCAGAATCCTCTTCTTGATTTCAAGCAATTGCTTGTGTTTTTGAGTCAGTCCCAGCCACCGGCGAAACAGAATTCAATAACATGTTTTTTAAATATTTTTACTGATTTAGACAGAAATATGCTCCCCGAAAGAGTACTTGAAGTTATTTTGAAAGAGACGGATTATTTGGGATATTTGCGAAAAGAGTATGAACAAAAAGAGGCCGATGCTAAAATAGAGAACGTCAAAGAGTTTCTGGTTGCGGCTCAGCTTTTTGAAAAAAAAGTGGAAGATGATATTTTGAAACCAACCCTTGAAAATTTTTTATATGAAATTGCGCTACTGCAGGAAAAATTGCAAAAAAATGACAATAATGACCAGGTTCAGCTTATGACCTTGCATGCAGCAAAAGGACTTGAGTTTGATACGGTAGTAATTGCGGGGCTTGACGAGGGGTTACTCCCAAGTGCACGTTCATTGAATACATCAGAAGAGCTTGAAGAGGAGCGGAGGTTGTTTTATGTCGGTATTACCAGGGCACGTGAATATTTGATGCTTCTAAGCGTTTCTTACCGTAATACTTTCGGACAGGTTGTTGATCAGGTTTCTTCGCGATTTTTGTCAGAAATTCATTCCGGTTTGATTAAGAAATTTGATTTTGAAAAAATGTTGGGAATGCAAATCAAGCAAACACTTGAAGAATGGGTGATTGGTAAAAGTGTTCCAAGTTCTGTAGTAACTTTTTCAAGACCAAGGCAAGTGCCTGCTGAAAAAAACAAGAACGATAGTGGTGTCTGGCGGAGCGGCATGATGGTTACTCATAAAAAATTTGGGCAGGGTGTGGTAATTAAAGTCGAAAAAAGCACAGATGATTTTTACTTAACTATCGCATTTAAAGTTGGTCAAAAAAAACTGTTAGCCAGTTACGTGAGTTTGTCTTAGCACGTTCCCTCGTTTTTGTCCTGGGTTTTATCAAGTTTTGTGAAAGATATGGCCTCATTAAACTCTTTTAAAGCAGTGTTAATTTTGTCTACAGTGGTTGTTTGAGTTAGTACCGGATCCCAATCGCCAATTTTAAATTTGAGTCTTATAGTTAATGCTTGACCTTTATAATTTAATGGTCCTCCATCTACTATCAAGTCAGACATTTGGGTTTTTGGGGTTATTTTAATATTTTTTCCCAAAATTAAACCATTTGGGAGTTTAACACCCGATCCCGGCATTAGGAAAAAACCCTCGCGTGTTTTGACTATCTCATAAAACTTACCTTGTAATGTTGGGTTTCTTTGTAAATAAGGCCCCATCCATTTTTGTGGGTACGCAAGATTTAGGCAGCCAACAGTTGATCCGGAAAATTTTTCAACATTTAAGAAATCAATTCTTACGTTGTTATAAAGAATATTTAGTATATTGCACTCTTTGTCTATTTTACTTAGTGTTTTTTCTATCTGCTCCAGGTCATTTTTTATAATTGTCGAGAGGTGTAAGGGTTGGTCTTTTGATGTTCTAAATAGAAAAATGGCAAGTAAACCCACAAGTACCGTTGTACTGAAAATAGTAAAATACTTTTTAAAGCCTTTAAATGAAAATTTAAATTTCTTATCTACTGTTTTATCTATATCCGTCATTAACTTATCAAGGTTTTTCATAACACCCGCCTTTCTCTATAACAGATTTTCATGAATGAGTTTTATCTTTGGAAGAACATTTTTTACTTGCTCAACGCTATTATTTTTTGTAATTAAAATTACATCTTCTGTTTCAATGATACACAATTCGCTTACGCCAACGCAAATAACTAATTTTTTGCTTGTATTAGCAATGTTGTTATAACTTTCAACGTTTATAATTTCGGTTGAATTTTTCTCAAATCTTTTTTTTAAATTTAAGAATACCGACAGATTTCCGACATCATGCCATTCAAAATTAGATGGGATTAATGCAATGTTAGAACTTTTTTCCATGATGGCGTAATCAATTGAAATGTTTTCCAGCTCAGAATATTGAAAAGAGCCTTGCATAAATTTTTGCATATTTTCCCAGAGTGCGGGCGCATGGGTTTGAAACTCTTTTATAAATATCTCTGTTTTTGCTACAAATATTCCTGCATTCCAAAACATGTCTTTATTTTTGATATACTCTTGAGCCTTTTCAATATTCGGCTTTTCATGAAACTTTATTACATTAAAGGCATCATCTACCTGAATATATCCATAACCTGTTGCTGCTTCAGTGGGAACAATCCCAATGGTTATAATTTTTGAATTTTCATTCGCATATTTAACTGCTTGATTGATTGTTTGATTAAATTTTTCTTTTTCAGGAATAAAATGATCAGCTGGTAAAATGACGATTACAGAATTTGGGTCTATCTCATTTATTTTGTTACACATCCATAAAATTGCTGGCGCAGTATTTCTTGCCGTAGGTTCTGCAACTATATTTTCTTTTAATTTGGGTAAACTATCTTGAATTATGCCAAGTTGATTACTATTTGTAAGAACCCAGATATTTTCTTGATTTGCCCGTTCAATGGTTTGTTCGAGTAAAGACTTATTGTTTAGAAATGGGATGAGGTGTTTGGGATGTTTTTTTGTGCTAAGAGGCCACAGTCGTTGCCCGCTTCCCCCCGCAAGGACCACATAGTGAACCTGATTTATCATGCTTTTCTTGATGTTCTTCATTTGGAAGCCTTTCTTTTTTTGATAGAATAACCCAAAGACCATATGCTGCTAAAATTATCAAGACAAACTCAAACATCATCCTAAATCTGGCGCATCCATCATGCCCGGTTATAATTGAAAAATAAAAAATGTAAGAAGTTATAAAATATAAGAGCGTATATTTTCGACAACCAAATATCATCAGTAGTGCAATAAAGCATAAAATATATCTAAGTATCGTCCAGATAACTTCATAGAGTCCTACCGCTCTTACCCAGTTTGAGGTTGCTCCGGACTCAATATAAAGCCATATTTTTTCAAATACCGTCCCATTTAATTTAAAAAAAGATATATCCCCTCCATGTACCGATCGCTCAACCAGAACCTTTAAATTTGTCGTAAATAGTCCTAAAAATGTTTTTACCACATTTTTGAGCCAAACATAAATAAACAGTAATGGGCGTTGTTTAAAATCCTGCCAAAATAGATTTTTAACTGCTTGAATATTGTGATTATATACCCCTGAAAGCACCTGTAGCTTTAGTCTTTCAATATCAGAGGTAGAGTTATTTTTCTGTGCCATAATGTTTGGATAGAACCAGAAGTAAGTGTTGGTTGCTTCAAGGTTTGCGATTTTAAATTCGCCAAAAACGGCTTTATTGTGTGCCATGTAAAGAAGTATTGGAGAGAAAAATAATATCAGGAAAAGTATTGCAGGGGTTGATTTTTTTGTTTCATAAAAAATTAACGGTAACAGTAATATTGGGAAGTAAAGAGCTGCCGGCTTTATTATTACTGATACTCCAAGCGCTAAAGATGATTGAGCCAGAGTTATACTTTTTTTTGAAGACATAAATTCGGTGAATCTTTCAAAAAAGAGTATCAAGAATAAAGCCAGAATACTCTCAGATAAAATAAATTGGGCGAACACCAAAAAACCAACATTAATACAGGTTAGTGCAAATGCCATCAATCCAACAATCTCGTTAAATAATCGTGTTGCTATTGTATAAATTAAAAGCGCAGATAACAGTGTTAATAAAATTTGAATTAAAATTATCCAGTTAACTGATTTTCCAAATATTTTATAGACTAGTGTCATAAAAATTGGGTATCCAAGAGTATAATATGGAAATTGTTGGTAGGCAGGAGTAGGCGCAAAACTACCTGATTCATAAAGAAGTTCTGCTTTTTCCAAATAAGCTTTTGAATCTACATCACAGTGTGAATTAAGTGG
>CAZSLQ010000059.1:4638-6111 GCA_964607885.1 uncultured Pseudomonadota bacterium | reverse complement strand
AGGTAATAAAGTTAACCGGACCGATTATTATGAGGCGGTAAAGTTAGGTATTATTGCCGGTTGTCGAAATATTATTGGTTTAATAAATAGCAAATGCGCGGCAGGTGGTATGTCAGATGCTGAGAAAGAAAGGTGCCGAGAAATTAGAGATATTCTCCGTGAGCAGCTTTTGAAAATAACTGAAACAATTGAGGACATTGATCTTGATAGAGTTATAGTTCAACTTAGTGAACTTTCATTAACAAATTGATTTTGGGTTACTTCAACACCCTACCCGTCATTTTTTGCCAAATTATTAGATCAAGTCTTGAAAGTTGTATTTTGAATTTTGTTAAAATTTGTTCACATTCCAGATAAAATTTTTTGGTGATATGGCTAGGAATGGACGTAATTAGTTTTTGTTGATACATGAATCGCAAAATATGCCTATCAATTATTGCTACATCATCGTATCCTACATTTCTTAAAAAATGTGATGCCTCTTTAAGTCCAAGCCCTTTTATATTTTGCACAATAAATTCGCGTGCTTGTTGACCTGTTTTACCGATCAACAACTCCTTTATATTTTTAAAACCGCGTGCCGCAACAATATATTTTGCCTTGTTATTGTGAAAACGATGTTTGTTCTTTTTTATTATTTGTGAAATTTCCTGTTCGGTTAAATTTATAAAACCTAGGGTGCCGATCTCTTCTTGAATTTTGATGGCTGTTTCTGCTTTAGAGTTTGCGGTTAGAATGCAGAAACACAGTTCGCCGAACCAGTCCGAGGTACCGCTCTGGTGCATTATTTTGAATTCCACTAATCGTTGTTCGACTAGAGCATTTGTTTTTAGTGTCATAATTATTTCTTTTTACAATCTTGGCCGATTCCATTTGTTGTTGTATAATAATCAAAAAAAGAATTTAAGTAAAATTAAAAGGGATTTTTATGAATGGGAAATTTACTGCTTTGCAGAAGGATCTAATAAACATTTTGGCTTCTATGCAGCCAATTTGTAGTAAAAAAACCACTTTAGATATTACCGAATCAATTTTTTTTCAGGTTGCTCCTAGGGAGTTAACGTTAAAAGCTACGGATTTGGAGATAAGTTTGCAATCCAGTATGGAGATTGAGAGCGATGTTTCTGAGGTAAGCAGTTTTCTTATTTCCGGAAAGAGAATTTTTGAAATAGTCAAAGAGCTTGACGGTAATATTGAGTTTAATGTTAGTCAAAATCAGATCTCTTTAAAGGCTAATGGGGTAGATCTTGCCCTTAATATAAAAGATTCGCAAGAGTTTCCTCCGTTTCCCGAGCGTATTGAGAATATGATGGATTTTAAGGCTCCGTTTATTCTTGAAATGTTGAATAAGGTTGCATTTGTTGTTCCGCAAAATAACTCAAATGCGGCACTTAACGGAATGTTATTTGAGATAAATCCTGATGAAATGTCTATGGTTGCAACCGATGGGCATAGTCTTGCCCGTGTAACAAC
>CAZSLQ010000059.1:0-4628 GCA_964607885.1 uncultured Pseudomonadota bacterium | reverse complement strand
CATTATCGGAAGACAAAAAATGGCTTCTTCCAAAACGTGCGATAATGGAGTTAAAAAAATTATTTGAGTCTTGTTCCGAACAGGATAGTATTTTTCTTGGTACTTGTGGGAATCAGTTAGTTTTTTCGGGTAAAAATTTTAATTTTTTTACCAAACTTATTTCTGATGCGTTTCCTCAGTATAAGCCGGTTTTGGAAAAAGAGGGTTTTTTCCCGGCTACGGTTGCCAAAGATCCGCTGATGAAAACTTTAAAGCGTACAAGTTGCTTGCTGGCAGGACAGTTTGTATCAACTACATTTAGATTTTCGCCTGGGGCTCTCAAGGTTAATATGCAAAATAAGGAAGTTGGTAAGCTTGATGAAGAGTTGATGATTGAAGAATTCAATGGTTCGGAGATAGAGAGCAGATTTTATGCTCCTTATATTTTAAATGGGTTGCAAGGTTTTCCGGAAAAGAATTTAAGCTTTTTTATCAAGAACGGGGCAAGACCGATTATTTTTGAGACGAAAGATGATAACTTTGTTCAAACATATCTTGTGATGCCGGTTTCGATTTCCCAGAGTTAAAGAATTGTGCATATTCGTAGGCTTAGGCTGAGCAATTTTCGTTGCTTTGCAGATAAAGAATTTGATTTTGATGGGAAATTTGTTGTAGTTAAAGGTAAAAATGGCTCAGGCAAGAGCTCTTTGCTTGAGGCATTGTTCTATTGTTGTTATTTAAAATCGTTTAGAACACACCTTAACCGTGAATTAGTTAAATTGGATCAGGATTATTTTTTTATTGAAATCGAAATAGACGAAAAGGGTTGTTCAAATCGAATTCAAGTTGGGTTTAATGATGACCAGGGGAAGGTTGTAAAATATAATCAGAAGCAGATTGCCTCTTACAGGGAGTTAATTTCCCAATTTCGTGTAATTTCTGTATGTGCAGATGATCTTGTTATTGTTTCCGGTTCTCCGGAGTATCGCCGTGATTTATTGAATTATTCAACCTTATTGTTGAATCCGTCTTTATATCCGATGTTTAAAAGATATAGGCAGATTCTTGAGCAACGTAATAGCCTATTGAAACAGTGTAAATTTACTTCGAAGGCTATTTTGAAAGATGAACTTTTGATCTGGTCTGAAAAGCTTTGGATGGGAGCTATTGAGATTGGAAAGATTAGATTGGAGTATTTAAAAAATTTAGAACTTAAGGTTAATAATTTAATAAGAGAGTACTTTGCAACAGGGCTGCCTGATTTGAGCATTGAGTTTTCATATATGAGAAAAAATGGCGTTGATGAAGAGAAGACGTTTAATCAGTTTTGGCAGGAATTTTCTTTAAAAGATTCGAGTAGGTTGGAACATGAGCTTGGGCGAAGTTTCTATGGGGCTCATCTGGATGATTTTGGTATAAATTTTTATGGGAGGAAGGCCAAAATATATGCCTCCAGGGGACAGCAGAAGTTGATTGTTTTTTTAATGAAGGTGGCGCAGTTAGATTTTATGAGGGAGAGTGGTTTTCCTGGGGTTTTGTTATTGGATGATTTTCTAACCGATTTTGACCAGAAAAACGTAAAGTTAGGTCTAAATCTTTTAAAAAATAGGGATTTTCAGGTTTTTTTGACCAGTCCTATTCCTATCGATTTTTTCGATCTAAAATCGGCTTTTTTAGTCGAGATTTAATGTTAAAAAGAGCTTAATTTGACTTTATTTTAAAAGAGTTTAGCCTCATTAGGCTTATTTTGGGTGGTTTACGCATAAAATATTGCTTATTTGAAAAGTTTTAATGTTTTTTCTTTTTCTTGTAAGAAATATAAAAAAGAACTTGATTTTCTTGTAGGATCATATAAATTAAGAGCATGAAGATTGAAATTAAGATGGATAAGTATCCAAAGCTAAAGAAAATTAAATAATAAAAGTTTAAAAGACTTCATTACTACTCTCCTTTCTCCTTTTTCCGCCATGTAATTCGTTACATGGCGGTTTGTTTTTCTTGTATTAAAATAAGTAATCTATTTTGATTATAAAATTAGCTATACTAGCATCAGATTGACAAATTGCAATTTCATGATAGGCTGGTATTATTAACAAAATGGCTAAAATTCATAAGTTTAATGAGATTTTTATGAAGGTGTTAAATTATGAAAAAATTTTTAATTCTAGGCGGGTTGATTTTTTTAATGGCAGTATCGAATGTTTATGCAATGAAGCGTGAATGGAGCCCTTATGTAACAGGTCGGCTTCCGGTACAAGCTTGGGAAAATTCCGCTATTTACAAAGCTATTTGTAAGGGATATAAGGAGGTTGTAGAGTTACTTCTTTCAAATGATGTTGATTTTTCTATGTGCGATGAATCTGGAAATACGCTGTTGCACTTTGCTATTAGAAAAGCAGATGAAAGTGCCGAGCATACATCCATTGCCAATATGTTGATTAAGGCATATAAATTAGCCAATAAAAATATTGATCAAGTTAATAATAAAGGAAATTCCCCTCTGCATTTAGCTGCTGAGCACGGTTGTGCGGGTATGGTTGCATCTTTAATCAGGACGCATGCAGATGTAAAAAGAACTAACATAGATGGAATAACACCATTACATTTAGCATGTACCAGAAATGGGAATGTATCGGTTGTCGAACAACTTGTAAGGGCTGGTGCGGACGTTAATGCTTATGACAAAGTTGGTTGCACACCATTGTTTTATGCGATTGCAGCAGAAAAGACGGATATAGTACGATTTCTTCTGTCCAATGGAGCTGATGTCAAAAATGCTAAAGCGCAACATGCAATGCTTTATGTTGCTTGTGCACTAGGAAATAAAGAAATTGCAGAAATGTTAATTAGTTCTGGGGCTGTTGTTACGGAAGATCTAATTACCATGCTAAAAGAGATGCAAATATTACAGTAAGAAAATGGAGGGTTAATTTATGAAGAATTTTAAAATACTTTTAGGATTATTGTTATTGGGCTGTGTTTGTGATGTATATGGAATGAAACGAACAAGAGAAGATCAAGCAGCAAAACAGGCAAGCAGCGAATCAAGAATGGTAGATCCGGAGGAAATGGAGATGGTGGAAAGTTTACCTCAAGCTGCGTTGGTGCAAGAAAACCCAAATAGTTTAATGGGTATGCCGAATGAAGTGATAGAGAATATCATAAAAATGACACTTGACGGACAGCAATTAAATTCAGTTAGAGCATTTATAGAACTATGGAAATTAAGAGGAATAAATAGGCAATTTTATCAATTTTTGAACCCACAAGAAATTATAAAGATTTTACATTCTTACGGGTTTGATTTAAACGAGAAAAATGAAAAAGAAAATGCCTTAGTGCACATATTCGCTGAGAAAAATAGACCTGAAATAGTAGAAATGCTGCTTAGAGCCGGGGCTGATGTAAATGAGGCTGGTAATGACGGGTTTACCCCGCTGCATTATGCATCTATGAAGGGACACAAAGAAGTAGTTGAAATACTGATTAAAGCAGGTGCTGATGTTAATGAAGTTAGTGGTGAATTTAAAGACACCCCATTACATTGGGCATCTGCAAACGGACATAAAGAAGTAGTTGAAATACTGATTAAAGCAGGTGCTGATGCAAATAAACCTAATGATTATGAGGCTACTCCATTGCATTATGCATCTGAATACGGACATAAAGAAGTAATTGAAATACTTATTAAAGAAGGTGTTGATTTAAATGAAGTTGATAGTTCGGAACAGGGATATACCCCGCTGCATTATGCATCCGATAACGGACATGAGGAAGTGGTTGAAATACTGCTTAAAGAAGGGGCTGATGTAAATGCAGTTGCTAGTGCAACTTCGGATACCCCGCTGAATTGTGCATCTGTGAATGGGTATAAAGAAATTGTTAAGATGTTGCTTCAATATGGCGCCGAGGTAGATGAGGTCGTTTATCGTGCAAGAACCCCATTACATTGCGCATCTTTGAATGGCCGCAAAGAAATAGTGGCGATTTTGATTGGAGCAGGTGCTGATGTAAATAAAGTTGATAATGATGGAGATACCCCTCTGGATTTGGCATTTAGAAAAGGCTATAAAGAAATAGTAGATATGTTGATTAGAGCGGTAAATAAAGTTGGTGATAGAAGGCGTGTCTCATTACACGTAGCATCCATTTATGGCCATAAAGAAATAGTAGCGGTGCTGATTAAAAAAGGTGCTGATGTAAATAAAATTGACAGTTATTTTGGAAAGACTCCGCTGCATTTGGCATCCATTTATGGGCATAAAGAAATAGTAGATATGTTGATTAGAGCAGGCGCTGATGTAAATAAAACCAGCAGAAATGGAAGTACCGCGTTGAATTTTGCATCTGCGGGTGGGCATAAAGAAGTATTAGATATGTTAATTAGAGCAGGCGCTGATGTAAATAAAGTTGGTGAAGATCGAGATACCCCATTACATTTGGCAGCTATTAATGGGCGTGAAGAAATAGTATATATGTTGATTAGAGCGGGCTCTGATATAAATAAAGTTGGTGGTCGTATATGTCATTGTGAAGCTACCCCATTAGATTTGGCAGCTAGAAAAGGCCATAAAGGAGTAGTAGACGTGCTACTTAAAGCAGGTGCTGACGTAAATAAAGTTGATAATTTTGGGTATACCCCGCTGTAT
>CAZSLQ010000058.1:1155-6285 GCA_964607885.1 uncultured Pseudomonadota bacterium | reverse complement strand
TAATTCTTTGGTTTGAATATCTGAAAAAGCATTACTCACCCACTTGCGTAGATCATGAATATTGAAGGTGTCGGTATCCAGGATTACGTCAGCCGACATGATGATTGGTTCAAGGAGATCTTTTTCCTTGGTGATAGCCGCCCCAAGATCGATGTTATCTGCAAGCGGATGCTTACGGCGCGTTTCTTGGAATCTTTTAATGAGTGTTTGTGTTCCTGCGTTGAGAAAAATTATTTTTATATTGTGGTGAGCTGGATTTTGCTTAAGTCTCTTTATTTCATCCGCAAGATCGTGACAAAAGTGTTCGCCTCGAGCATCGAGTCCAAGCGCAACCTTCAGCGGATTACCTTGGGTCTGGGTTACAAGTTGCAAGAATGTAGCGAGAAGCGGGATGGGAAGGTTATCAACACAAAAAAAACCAAGATCTTCAAGCGCACGCATAACACTTGTTTTACCGGCACCAGATAGGCCTGTAACAATGACAATCTGTTTGTCTTTGTTTTGATTCATAGGAGTAGCGCCCTGTTAAATTTGTTGGTACATTAAACGAGTTGCTATAACTGTAGCATGAGTTTACGGTTATGGAAAAGGGGATAAAAAAATAAAGTATGAAGGAGAGGGAGCATGGTTAAAAAAGGTTTAATAGCCGCGCTATTTTTTGCTGTTCCAAATATACTGTGCGGAAGCGATGTGGTAAACGAGACATCTGTTTCTGATGCAGTTTCATTTGATACGTCGTTATCATTTACCCAGATTGTTCCTCAGACAGAAAGTCCTCTTCTGGTGAGGATTAAAAAAAAACAAGAAAATCGCAGCAAAAAGAGCGGTTCATCTCGATCTGGAAAAAGCGGTCTTGTAAAGTCTTCGCATAAGAAGGTTGTCGAGAAAAAAACCGTGCATGACCAAGAAAAAGATATTTTCCAATGGTTTGCTACCTATGCAGAGGTGGTGAGTTTGGTGCAGAAGAAAGGTTTTAAGACCGTTGATTTTGCAAAATTTATTCAGAATTCTTTAAAATCAGCAGTTGCTAATGTTGATGCGCATTCGGCATTTTTTGATCAGGATAGCTATAAATCTGCGCTGGAGGCAACTTCGGGTGAGTTTTCTGGTATTGGGGTAAGCGTGATCAGCAAAACGCCTGATGATGATGCGCTAGCGATTGTGGATGTTGTTCGCGGCAGTCCTGCTGACAAGGTAGGAATTAAGAGTGGTGATAAAATTGTTGCGGTGAACAATGAGAAGCTGCGCGGACTTTCATCAGATGAGGTGGTGAATAAGCTTAAAGGTAAACTTGGTTCTGAAGTTGGGTTGAAGATTATTCGTCATAGAAAGCCGATGGAGTTTACGGTTAAGCGTGATATTATCAAGGACCAAACCTCGAATTGCTATTATTTTAAAGATCAGAATGTGTATTATCTTTCATTGAGTTTGTTTACAGAGAATGCAGCCAACCAAATGTCAGACTTATTGCGTAAAGCCAATGAGGGTAAGTGTAATGGCATTGTGTTGGATTTGCGGCGCAATCCTGGCGGGACGCTTGATTCAGCAATTGATATGGCGGGGCTATTCTTGCCTAAGAAGTCTTTAGTGGTTGTTACCAAGGATAGTAAAAAGCGTACCGTATCTCAGTATTACACCAAGACTGATCCTTTGCTCAAAAGCGATGTGCCAATTTTTATTTTGGTGAATAATTTGACTGCATCAGCAGCTGAAATTTTGGCTGGATGCCTAGCTCACCATTCACGCAAGGGTGTGCAGATTGCTGATAAAAAAAGTCGTCGAGGGGGTAAGCATAACCTTATGGTTTTTGTTGTAGGAACCTCCAGCTTTGGCAAGGGCTCGGTGCAAGAATTGATTCCTATCAAAAATGGCTGTGCGCTTAAATTAACGACAATGCTTTATTTTTTGCCAGAAAACACCTCGTTGCAAGCAACGGGTATCCAGCCGGATTTTATTATAAAACCAAAACTTGTTCCTGCTGATGAGATGAAATGGATTGCTGAATTTTATGGTAAAGAAAGTGCGTTGAAGAATCACATATCGGTCAAGGAAGTTGAAGAATCTTTTGGTATCAAGCCATCTAAAGAGGCTGAAAAAGAAGCGGATGCTATCCAAAAAGCAACATCATCATTAGAGGATATTGTAGAATTTAGCGAGGATGAGCGACCAGAGCGTTCGGGGATGATGTCGCGTGGTGAGCGTGATTTGAGCCGAGGTAAAAATAAAAAAAGGAAAGACAAGCAGTCGGAAAAAAGCTGGGAAGAAAAGCGACGTGAAGAGTTGGCGCTGGATGTTCAGGTGCAAGCTTGTGTCAATCTAATCAATATTTTTGATGTGACGCGCAAGGCTAATCCGCGTATTGTGGCAACACGGCAAAAAGCATATGATTTTTTGAAAAAGCAGTACCTGACCGACGTGCCGGCAGCTGTTGAGAAGGTTGGGTAGTGAAAAAATACAAAAATATTAAAATCATCTTTGATTTTTGATAAAAAACACCCTATAATATCAACATCTAATGATTGCTCAATGGTGTTTTGCCGTAAGGTAGATGCCTGATTGCGTGGTGGGCGTAGCTCAGTTGGTAGAGCATCAGATTGTGGTTCTGAGTGTCGCGGGTTCGAGACCCGTCGCTCACCCCATAAAAACATGAGCAAATGAAATTCTTAATGATCTTATCACCTGTCGGGGTGTGGCGCAGTTGGTAGCGCACTCGCTTTGGGAGCGAGGGGTCGTCAGTTCGAATCTGACCGCCCCGACCATTCTTTTTCGCCCGTAGCTTCCATCTTTGATCTGGAATGTGTTATAAGTGGGTAAACAGGGCTACGACGGACAGGCAGTTGAAATCTTGTGATAGACTCAGGCAGATGCCAAGGTGAATTTGAGTATCATTTTGCGCCCGTAGCTCAGCTGGATAGAGCAACGGATTTCTAATCCGTAGGCCACAGGTTCGAGTCCTGTCGGGCGCACTCTTTAGATTAAAAAGAAAAAAGCCTAGGTGGTGTTCCACCTAGGCTTTTAGTTTAATATAAATTATGGGCAATTATTTAGTAACCCAATCCCTTATACAGACCTTCCATAAATTGAGATCCCCAAGCTGCTGGTTGAATTTGTTCAACCGGCTCGGTTACATTAAGATCTGTTACATTAAGACCTGTTACATTAAGACCTGTTACATTAAGATCTGTTGAATTAAGACCTGTTGTTACACCGTAAGATGGTGCATATCTGTGTGCTACTCCGGCACCTGCTGTTAATAGCAGACCAAAGAGTGTTAAAGCTTTAATCTTCTTCCAAACCGACCAACCTGGCTGAGCCTTAGAAGCGGCGGTGGTAAATTGTGTAAAATCAACTCTGGAAAGATCGTTTTGATAAAATTCTCTTGCGATTTCTTTACTGGCTGATTCTGCCCCCACTTTAGCGTTAGCCTTTTCTATTGCTTTGCTTAAAGTCATATATTTTGCTTTGGTAAGCCAGCAAGCGTAAACTGTTGCAACGCGTCTTTTATTTTCTTCCGAAAGATTTCTGACATCGGTTTTCTCTACTGTTGCAAAACCATAGCAATATATAACTTTAGTTTTATCAGTTACTTCTGTCAAAGCATCTGCAAGTTTTTCACCTGTCAGCGCAGTAAGCTCTGTTCTTTTCCCATCAATAGAAATCGACTGCTTTGCCCTTTCGACGTTTGACGAGACGACCTCAAAATTTTTCTCGATCTCCAACCCTTTAACGCCGGTTGCGCCAAAAATGGCAGAGACTAACCCAAAAAGAATAGCTTTATTGAATCTATTCATGATATAACCTCCAAAAAATATTTGAAATGACATAACTCCACATAAATTATATTTATAAGATTAAATTATATTGTCTGGCTTTGCAAATGGGGTGGGGGGAATTTTTAATTTACCCTTTCCTGGTACTGTGGTACATTACTATGTGAAACAAAATTTTGCTAATAAATATGCAAAAAGCGTTGAAAACTGGGTTTTTGATTGAAAATTGGATTTGGAAGGACTTTTATTAACAGGATTAGGCTTAACTCATCAAGAAGCTATAGGGCTTTTAAAATTCTTTATGCATTCGTTTTATTTGCTTTTGTGATAATTTTAAGGCTTTTTTTTCTTCAAATTAAGCAAAAAAATGTTTTGACCGGTATGGGGGAGCGTAATTTTCTTAAAGTCGAGGTTATCACCCCTCCTCGAGGGAATCTGCTTGATTGTAAAGGCGTTTTGATGGCCTCAAATCGTCCGGTTTTTGACCTTTATTGGCAGGGATCCGGTTGTAATGATCTTAACGATGCAAAGCTGGAGCTCCTAAATAAAATTGAACAAATTTTGGGGGTTAAGTTACTAGAAGAGCCTATGAGGCAAAATATCTTAATAGCTGAAAAATACTCTCGAAGACTAGAGTTATTTCAGAATATAAGTTTCGATCAGCTCTGTCGAATTAGCGAATTTGAGGGGAATCATCCAAATTTGGTGGTTTCTAATCGATTTGAAAGGGTCTATCTGAAGGGCTCATTGGCTAGTCATGTACTTGGGTTTTTAAATCGGATTGAAAAAATTGGAAAGGCCGGACTGGAAAAGCTTCTAGAAAATGAACTCCAGGGACAGCCGGGATATGTTTTAAGTGTTACAAATTCAACTGGGAAAAAACTGGCGTTAAAAGATTTTAGAGAAGCAAAAGCCGGGGAGGATATAAAATTAACAATAGATGCTGATTTGCAGCAGATTGCGGAGTCTTTATTTACCCCTGGTCAAACAGGAGCATTTATAATAATGGATCCGGAGGATGGGGCGATAAAGGTTTTGGCATCATTCCCAAGCTTTGACCCCAATTTATTTTTAAGTCCTATTTCTGAGGAAGAGTGGGAAAAGTTGGCGGAAAATAACCCTCTATTGAATCGGGCGACCTGTGCATTATGTCCACCGGCATCTACATTTAAGTTGGTTTCTATTGCGGCTGGAATAGAAGAGGGTGTAATTTTGCCACAGTCGGAGTTTTTTTGTAAGGGATATGTTGAGTTTTGTGGAAGAAAATATCACTGTATGCGCCATTCCGGCCATGGAATGCTTACCCCTAAGATGGCATTGGCCGCCTCTTGTAACGCCTACTGCTTTGAAATTGCCAAAC
>CAZSLQ010000058.1:0-1145 GCA_964607885.1 uncultured Pseudomonadota bacterium | reverse complement strand
AGATTGACACATTAGCCTTATACGCAAGACGTTTTGGCTTGGGACAGAAGACCAATTTTTTATTGCCTGAAAAATCGGGACTTGTCCCATGCACTGCCTGGAAGCGCTTAGTTAAGCATGAGAGATGGTGGAAGGGGGAAACGTTGTCAGTTAGCGTTGGACAGGGATACTTGATGACAACCCCACTGCAGATTGTGAGATTGGTTGCTGCCGTTTGTTCTGGAAAACTTGTAAGACCCAGAATTTTAGAGCAAGAAGCCGTAGAGTATGAGCCCGTTGAAATCTCGAAGCGTACCTTAAAAGTTTTAAAAGGAGGAATGCATTCAGCGGTTCAGGAGGGGACTGTAAAAATTCTTAGTTATATTAAAGATTTTAAGGTATATGCCAAGACCGGAACGGCTCAAACTTGTGATTTAAGCCGTGAGCAAACATCTAAGGCGCAACTTGAGCATGCTTGGGTTGCCGGATTTTTTAAATATGCAAATGAAAAACCGTTGGCAATAACAGTGTTTATTGAAAATATTGGATCAACCGGTCCCGCTTTGATGTTGATAAATAAATTTTTAAGAGCATATAAAGATCTGAAAGTATCCGGGACACCCAAACTAAAAATTTAATTATTTTATTTTAAAATGAGAAAGGATTTTTATGAATAAAAATCAGAATGCGGCCTTGGATGTGAATCAAAATTTTTCAGGTAACATTTTACTTTTTTACTCTTTTGATATTGGTGATGATGTTGATTTTACATATAACATCCAGAATACAGGTAATGTACAGATGACAAATATCACTGTATACGATGATCAAGGGATTTCTGTTACCTGTCCACAAACAACACTAGAAGCAGGTGAAAGTATGGTTTGTACTGGAAGTTCTACTGCTGTTGCTGGACAATATACAAATACAGCATATGTAACAGGTGTTCATGAAGGAACAACATATAAAAGTAATGATGAATCTGCAAATTACTATGGCATTGGGACAGTAACAATATGTCATGCAACAAGTAGCCAGACAAATCCATATATTACAAATACTCCCGCTGCAACTGGAGATGTAAGCGGACATGATAATCATGATGGACCAATATGGTACTATGGAATAACTGAAACATGGGGAGATATTATACCTCCATTTACATA
>CAZSLQ010000057.1:6421-6669 GCA_964607885.1 uncultured Pseudomonadota bacterium | reverse complement strand
AAGCAAACGTCTTGGATGCAAGCGTTTTGATGGGCAGTCTGTTCTTTGTGGCGAAATTTTAGTTCGTCAACGTGGAACCAGGGTCCACCCAGGTAAAAATGTCCTTCGTGGCGGTGATGACACTCTCTTTTCTGCTGTAAGTGGTGTTGTAAAATTCCATTCAGGATTGAAGGGCAGAAAGTTTGTTTCTGTAGTTCCTTCCAATGGATAAGGGTAGTATTAAATTTTCTTAGCTTAATTCTTTCGTG
>CAZSLQ010000057.1:5464-6314 GCA_964607885.1 uncultured Pseudomonadota bacterium | reverse complement strand
ACTTTACAGGGGGAGCCGAAATAAGAATGGCTTTTGATAAACCTGTCGAAATATCAACCTTAAGAGATGCTATTAAAAGTGGGGGATGGAAAGAGTCTGTAATTCAAGAGGTGGGAAATGGTGGTAAAGAATTCCTTGTTCGCCTGGCCGGTGAGCTGGAAGTTGGATTAGAAGATAAAGTGAAAAACACTATCAATAAAGCCGTTCCAGAAAACAAGCTCGAAATTAAAAATATTGACTGGGTTGGAGCAGAGGTAAGTTCTGACACAACATGGAATGCAATCAAGGCAATAATTTTATCGATTATTATTCTTCTTCTTTACATCGCATTTCGTTTTGAATTTTCTTTTGGAATGGGAGCTGTGTTATCTCTTTTACATGACCTCTTATTCTTATTAACTTTTATTTTAATTACACGAGAGCAAGTTTCACTACACGTCTTAGCAGCCATTCTTGCGCTCCTAGGCTATTCGGTAAACGATACGATTGTGATTTTTAGTCGAATTCGTGAGAATTTTAAAAAATTATCGGGGATATCTGAGTACGATATTATAAATTTGAGTATAAATCAGACCTTAAGAAGAACTTTGCTTACTAGCTTTGCCACTCTATTATCAGTTTTGGCCATTTTGGTTTTGGGTGGAGAAACTCTTAGGGGCTTGTCCATAATAATGTTTGTTGGCATTATCGTGGGAACCTACTCCTCAATTTACATAGCAAGCCCTGTAATGTTGCTTATTAGATCACGTAAAAAGTCAAATTTGTCCGCTTAAGAAGAATATTTATATTTGACTTTGGGGGGCAATACCTGTTATTCTGTAGGTGTAGTAGTTAAAGTTGAATCTAAAAG
>CAZSLQ010000057.1:1494-5454 GCA_964607885.1 uncultured Pseudomonadota bacterium | reverse complement strand
TAAATCATTGAATTATTTTAGAAATTTGTTGTCTTGTATACTAAATAGGTCGTATGCAAGCTAAAAATAATTAGTAAAATTTTGGTGTCCTATATTATTATCCTTTTAATTTAATGTTTTTTATTTATGGTTAATTCTAATAACAAAAAAAACTCACCCGCAGGCGGTAATGTTGTCACAGAAAAAACAGGGAAAAGTAAGATTATGTCTGATGCAAAGAAAAATAAAGAAGTTCTTCCTGAACTCGAAATAGTTACCGATACGGAACAACCAACATCTGAATCATTGGCAACTGAGGTACCCCAGGCTTTAGCCACGGATGTCCATCTTGAAAAAACTGTTTCATCTGAACAAAGTCCAACTGAAAAAGCGCAGCGGGCCGCTGAGAAAGTGGTAGAAAAAATCAACGCGCGAATAAGAGCCGAAAAAGCTGCTGAAAAAGTTGCCGAAAATTCAGATTCTGACCTCGTGTCATCGGTTGACGAAACTCCCCAAAATGCAACTAAGGTCTCTATTAATGTCCAAGTTTTAAAAGAGATGAACATTACAAATCTTATAAATTATGCTCAAGGACTTGGAATTCAGGGTGTTGCCTCCTTAAAAAAACAGGAGATCATTTTTAAAATTCTTGAGGCACAATCTGAGCAAAGGGTTGAGATATTTGGTGAGGGAATTCTTGAGAGATTACCCGATGGTTTTGGTTTTTTACGTTCCCCCAAGTTCAGTTATGTACCGGGTCCAGACGACATATATGTTTCTCCTGCGCATATAAAACGCTTCGGACTTCGTACTGGTGACGTGGTAAAAGGAACCTTGCGCAAACCCAAAGAGGGCGAAAAATATTTCGCACTACAGAGAGTTGAAAGCGTCAATTACGGTTCTCCATCGGCAAACGTGAATAAAACTGTTTTTGAAAACCTCACTCCTCTTTTTCCAAATGAAAAATTTAAGCTCGAGACGGAATCTCAGATAATCTCGATGCGTATTATGGATATTTTAGTTCCAATCGGTAAAGGACAACGTGGTATAATTGTCGCTCCTCCAAAAACAGGTAAAACCACTCTGTTAAAAGAGATTGCAAACGCAATATTGCAGAATCACCCTGAAGTTATAATGATGATTTTGCTAATAGATGAAAGACCCGAGGAAGTGACCGACATGGAACGCTCGGTCAATTGTGAGGTCATAAGCTCGACTTTTGACGAGTATGCAACAAGACACGTTCAAGTTGCAGAAATAGTACTTGAAAAAGCAAAGCGTTTGGTTGAAAGCGGGAAAGATGTAGTTATTTTGCTTGACTCTTTAACACGTCTGGCTCGTGCTTACAATACTCTTGCACCCGCATCCGGAAAAGTTTTGACCGGTGGTATTGATGCAAATGCACTCCAACGTCCAAAAAGATTTTTTGGTGCCGCAAGAAACGTGGAAGAGGGCGGATCTTTAACGATATTATCAACAGCGCTTGTTGAAACGGGATCTAGAATGGATGAGGTTATTTTTGAGGAATTTAAGGGAACCGGTAATATGGAAATCCACTTAACCCGTAAGCTTTCTAATAAACGTTTATATCCTGCATTCGATCTACAAGCATCCGGAACACGTCGAGAAGAATTGATGTTTTCTGAAACTGAACTGAACAACATGTGGGTATTACAAAAATTCTTAAGCTCAATGAATATAGCAGAAGGCGTAGAATTTTTGGTAGACAAGATGCGTAAAACAAAATCTAATGAAGAGTTCTGGGATATGATGCTTAAGAAAAAAACCGGTTCGTCAAATAAATAAATCGGTTTACCATGACTTTAATATTAGGAATCGAAACTTCTTGTGACGAAACAGGAGCTGCTGTCTATGATTCGAGACAGCAGCGAATTTTATCCAATGCAATATTTTCGCAAATTCAAGAGCATGAAAAATATGGCGGGGTCGTCCCTGAAATTGCATCTCGTTCCCAACTTGAGAAGATAAACCCCATAATTCAAGCTGCACTACATAAAGCCGATATAAGTTCAATTGAACAGATTGATACAATTGCGGTTGCGCAAGGACCGGGTCTTGCAGGCTCTCTGTTTGTCGGACTCTGTTATGCCAAAGGAATTTCTTGGGCGCGGAACAAAAAACTTATTGGTGTTAATCATCTTGAAGCCCATATTTTCTCATCTTTTTTGAAAAATGATTTTTCTATAGAACAAAAAATCGATTTTCCTCACCTATGTTTGTCTGTATCCGGAGGCCATACGGCCCTTTATTTGGTAAAAGATTTCGGACAGTATGAGATCATTGGACAAACAACAGACGATGCTGCAGGAGAAGCTTTTGATAAAATTGCAAAGGTTTTGGGATTTGGGTATCCCGGGGGTCCGGTAATTGAAAAACTTGCCCAACAAATCAACTTTCAAGATTTTTTAAAGTACCCAAGAACCAAGAGAAGTGAAATATTTTTTAGCTTTTCGGGTCTCAAAACTGCAGTTTTATACGATCTTGTTAAAAAAAATGCTTACGACCTAAAAGTTGGTCCATTAATCCAAAATTTATCCGTTGAGCTAAAACAGCAAGTTGCAAGCTCCATGCTTGTTTGTATTGCTGATATTTTTGTAAATAATGTAACACTTGCATTGAAGCAATATCCTGAAATAAAAAGTTTTACATTTGTCGGAGGCGTCGCCTGCAACAAATATTTACGTAACCGCCTGGAAGAGGTTTGTAAAAAATACGAAAAGGGGTTTTTCTCCCCTTCTGCACAATTCTGTACGGATAATGCGGCAATGATCGCTTTTGTTGGAGGCTATAAGGCACCAAAAGGCGAATTCGCAGATTTAAGTATTGATATTAAAATTTAATTAACCTATTTATTCGCCGCTTTTTCTTTACTTGCCTGATAAGCCGTGTCTACATCGGTAACAGCTTTTTCAACATCATTGGATTGAGAAATAATAATCTTATTTATTTTAGATAAAAACCAAGTTTTGTTGATCTTATCATTCTTGTCAGTACCATTGATTTGTATGAATTCAGGAAACAAAACATTTTCTACAACAACCCCATCATTTTTAATAATCTTTGCCCGCACAAATTTTTTAGGAATATTACCCGCACCGGTGGTAAATTTTGCACTCGCAAAAGACTCTTCAAGAACTTCAACTTCACGAACTTGCGAAAAATCTATAGGCATAGATTGAACATCCCCAACCTCGGTATTAACCTGCAAGGTCGTTACACCTTCTCCAAATGAAAACTCGGAAACTTCAAACACAAGGTTTGGTTCATCGATTATTTTCGCATCAAGATTAACCTGTCCCTCTTTTAATGAGTTATATTGAATATCAGAGGGCGATGTACTGGAAACTGAAGAACGCCAATCCATAGCAGAAAAAATAATCAAACAGATGCCTAATGACATCAACTTTACAACACTGGCAACATGAGACATAAAAACTCCCTTTCTATAACTTTTTTCTACATTAGAATAAACTAACAATTTTTTCTTGAAAAATGCAATCTTTCGACTTATTACCACAATTTTTTTCTTGGCAACCGGGTTCTGTTGATAAAACTTCGGCCTCAATCTCTGCGCCGGCACACTGCTTAAGAACTTTTTTTCTCACCTTCTCCGCATGATTTGCAAACCCAAGTTCAATAATTTTATCAATAAATTCCATCGGTCTCATTCCACACTCTGCAGCTTGGTGAAATATACATGTGGCAGGAGTCATACCGGGTAAAGTATTAAACTCTAAGATAATAACCCTGGCCTTTCCATTCGGACTATGTTGTTTATCTTGATAAAAGCAGTCAATACGAGCATACCCTGCACAACCGATAACTTTATAAGCATCTTGTAAAACTTTTTTAACCAACTCAATCGCTTCAGCCGGAATTTGAGCGGGTGTCTGATTCTCCCCTTCTCCCGGTAAAAATTTCTCTTCAATCGAAAGAATGCCTTTTTTGGCCACAACCATA
>CAZSLQ010000057.1:0-1484 GCA_964607885.1 uncultured Pseudomonadota bacterium | reverse complement strand
GGAACCAGAGCAACAGCATCCTGTCCATTACCGACAACACCACATGTCAATTCAACACCATTCACCATTTCCTCAATCATAGCAAAAGATTTGCCTGATTTTACGAAATACTCATCGATTGAAGCAACAACCTCATCCATATTCGAAATTTTCTTAACAAAAACACTGCATCCATCATCATGTGGTTTCAGAATAAGCGGAAATTCAATCCTTTGAATCTGAAGTTTAAAGAGGTCCAATTTTTCCTGTTCGTTCTTATTTTGCCAATCCCTGAATTCAATAAGAGCTGATAATGGAGCATCAAAACCTTGAGAACGTAAAAAGTTATTGGTTTTAAATTTATCCATACACAGAGCACTTGCAAGCACCCCAGATCCATTGTAAGGAACTCCAAGCATCTCAAGCGCACCCTGTACACCTCCGCCCTCACCAAGACCGCCATGCAAGCCGATAAAAGCAAAATCACATATCTCAGGTAATGAGGCCCATGAAATCTTTTCAGCCTTATCAAGCAGCATTGCAATTTCTCTTGTTGAATTTTTAATCAACAACTTCTGAGGCAACTTAAATAATTCATGCTTTTCTGTTACAAACAAAGGAATGATCTCATATTTTTGGGGAGAAAGCTTGTAACATATATTTCTACCGGAATCAAGAGAAATCTCGCGTTCATTTGTAGCCCCACCAAGTAACACCGCAACTCGTATTTTTTCTTCATTATTTTCTTTTGACACAAAACCACCTCCTATACTGTTTTCATTTTCAAAATCAAGCATACCGGATAATTTTAACTCTGTTTCAATAAGATAATTTATTAACTGAGTATGACTCATACCAAACTCTGCAGCTTGATGGAATAAAAATGTAGCCGGGGACATGCCTGTCAATGTGTTTGGATCAATAATAATAACTCGTCCCTCTTTAGTCAAAAATCCGTCAATTCTTGAAATCGTTGAAAAATTTAAAAGTTTTGATGCCTCTATACATGTCTTATTGATGCAATCTAAATCACGTTCCGAGCATCTTGCCGGTGTAATTTTCGTTGCACGACCAGGCATATATTTCTGTTCATAATCATAAAAAGTTTGTCCCTCAGGAATAACCTCGGTGATTGGAAAAGTAAACCATTCAGAATCAATTTTTCCATCACGTTTTATAGCTTTTTGTAAGCAAACGCAAACAAACTCCATACCCTCAATTTTTTCTTCTATAATTACATCTTGTGCAACATGAGAATCAATATATGCTGCTTTTTGAATGGCGGGAACCAGTTCTTTTTCCTCTTTTACAATAGCTACTCCAAGACTTGAACCCTCGTGGGATGGCTTGACTATGCAAGGCAACTTTACACCAACCGCATCAAGCTTTTCAAGGATATCCTGGGATGTTATTAAAGCAACCTCAGATTTGCGGACAACAATCCCGGATGCAACACAGATACCGTTGGCTTTCAAAACCTCTTTTTGCACTAGCTTATTCATAAC
>CAZSLQ010000056.1:4968-6897 GCA_964607885.1 uncultured Pseudomonadota bacterium | reverse complement strand
CCTTCATTAAAACCGCCTCAATCTGCATAACTTCTCCCCCAAACGGTGTCCACGCCAAACCGTTGGTGACCCCCACTTTATTTGATGTTCCAATTATATCTGACGTTGTTTTTCGTGGACCAAGAAAATCCTGTAGATTTTCAACGGTAAATTTAGTCTTTTTACTTCCCTCAACAAGAGACCGCGCATATTTTGAACAAAGTTTTCTTATGTGACGTTCCAAATCACGAACACCTGACTCTTTGGTATAATTATTTATAAGTGTACCCAACACATTTTTATTTAAATCAAAACCCTTGTTTTCAAGGCCAGAGTCTTTTACTGCCTTTGCAACCAAATGTCGTTGTGCAATTTCAACTTTTTCTTCGTGTAAATATCCTGAAATTTGAATTATCTCCATCCTATCACGAAGCGGACCGGGAATTGTAGATAAATCATTAGCCGTAGTTATAAACATAATCTTAGACATATCAAAATTTACGCCAAGATAGTTGTCGTAAAATGTACTGTTTTGCTCAGGATCTAAAACTTCAAGTAAGGCAGCAGATGGGTCGCCCCTATTTGACATTCCTATTTTATCGATCTCATCGACCACAAGAACGGCATTACATGAGTTTGCCTTTCGAATTGCTTGAATAAATCTTCCTGGCAACGCTCCTACATAAGTTCTACGATGTCCCCTTATCTCGCACTCATCATAAACACCGCCAAGAGAAATCCTGGCATACTTTCTTCCAAGACTTTGTGCAATTGAATACCCCAGCGATGTTTTACCAACACCCGGAGGCCCGTAGAGACACAAAATTGGAGTTGGACAGTCATCTTTTAAAAATTTTATTGAAAGAAAGTCAAGAATTCTGTCCTTAGTCTCTTCAAGGCCAAAATGATTTGAATCTAAAATCCCTTTTGCTTTACTAATGTCACTGTTATCTTTTGTAAATACCCCCCATGGCAACTCCAACAACCACTCAAGGTGATTACGGATTACAGTTGCCTCCATTGAATCCGGAGATGTTTTTTCAAGTCTACGAACTTGCCTTGTGGCCTCGGCCTTTACATCTTCCGGAATATTTTTTTCACAAATAGCCTTTTTTAAGGCATCTATTTCATTCTCCGTATCATCACCAAGTTCCTTTTGAATAGCCTTGAGCTGTTCCCTTAAGTAATACTCCCGCTGTGATTTGTTAATTGACTCTCTCGCATCAGACTGAATCTTATCCTGTACGCTTGAAACCTCAATCTCGCTTGTTAAATAATTTTCTATTCCATCAAGAACGTCGTTTAAATTACTCATTTCAAGAAGGGCTTGTGCTTGATTTACACTAATATTTATGTGAGAGAGTATGAAGTCTGCGGCATGCTCAAGATCATCCATTTGCGAGGTAATCGAATGAAAATCAATTCCCAAAAGCTGCCCCCGTGCCGACAAATTTTCCAGTAATTTAAATATATTTTTTAACTGCACATCAGCTTTGGATTTATTATAATTATTTACTTTTACATCGGGCTTGGAAATCTGAGCCTGTAAAAGATCATTATCTGCAAGGACCTCGTCAACATTGACTTTGCACAATCCTTGAACTAAAATTTTAACTCCTCCTTCAGGTAACTCCATTACACGCATTATATTTCCAACGGTCCCGACCTTATAAAGATCCTGAATACCTATTGGACCAACGTATCCATCAGATGGTTGGTGAGCTGCAAGTAAAAGTATCTTCTTAGAACCCTCTTGAGCAAAATTAACCCCATTTATTATCTTATCATCTGAAACCAGAAGCGGAACAACCATCCCGGGAAAAACGACCACATCAATTGTGGGAATTATCGGTATTATTTGTGGTACATTTTCATCCAAATGGTCTTTTTTTTTATGTTCCATTACTCCCCCCTCCCTCTTTGAGTGTTTAAAACTCTGCCCCTATATCC
>CAZSLQ010000056.1:0-4958 GCA_964607885.1 uncultured Pseudomonadota bacterium | reverse complement strand
AAAAAGAATGTCGTATTTTAAAGGGGGTATTAGAAAAAAGGAAACGGCTAATTTTGGGAAATAAGATGTTTGATAAAAATTCTGGTTTTTTGGTTGCAAATAATATTCACAAAGATTTTGGGCACGGAAGCAAAATCAATCATGTATTAAAGGGTGTATCAGTCGAATTTAGAAAAAACGCAACCTACGCAATTAAGGGGGTTTCCGGTAGTGGTAAATCCACATTAATGCACATACTAGGTGGCCTTGATAAACCAACCAAAGGAACTATAGCATTCAATGAAACAGATATTTACAAATTATCAAACCGCAAAAAGGAAAATATAATGCTTATTGGCCTGGTAAGGGGTGAAACCAAAAAAACTTGCGCTAATAGAGGTCTTGAGCTCTTGGAAGTAATGGGGATGAAAGGGAAAGAGGACAATTATCCGGGACAACTTTCCGGAGGCGAACAACAGCGGGTATCTGTTGCTCGCGCAATTTTTAATAAGCCCTCTTTCTTGTTAGCCGATGAACCGACAGGAAACTTGGATTCCGACAATGCACAAAATGTTGTCGATTTAATATTAAAAGCAAGAGACGAATGGGGGATGGGTATTATAATCTGCTCACATGACCCAAATATATACAACAAAATGGACACCACCTACTCGTTACAAGACGGGTTGCTTACCAAATAGGATTTGAATGAGTTTTTCACTTAACAAACGCGAGATTTTGAAAAAGACGGCACAAACAGGGACAATGACGCTTGTAAGCCGTTTTCTTGGAATTATAAGGGAAGTTTTACTAGCCCAATTTTTTGGCGTTGGCGCAATGTCGGATGCATTCTACGCCGCACTTAGGTTTCCAAATACCCTGCGACATATTTTTGCAGAAGGAGCCATGAGCGCAGCCTTTATACCCGTTTTTGTAAAATCATTGAAAGAGGGAGATAAAAAGGAAGCAAGCGGGCTGATGTCAGTATCCTTTTTATTTTTTGAAGGGGTTGTATTAGCTTTATACCTATTCGTATTCTTAAAGACAGATTGGGCCATGAAGGGTCTTGCCCCAGGTTTTTCCCAAGAACAACTTAGTTATGCGATTCCTTTTTTACGAATCCTATTTCCATTTTTATTTCTAGTCTCCAGCAGCACCTTACTTGCAGGCGCACTAAATGCTGTTAACTGCTTTGCAATTCCCGCATTTGGGGTCGTTATTTGGAACATGTTTTTCATTGCAGGAGCTGTGTGTGCCATTTATTTTATCCCATCACCGTCTTGTGTATGCGCCGGGGTAATTGTAGGCGGATTTTTCTGGTTACTTTTAAACACCGTTTTTTACTTGAAATACGGCTTTAGTTTTGGGGGCATCACATCCAAAGTAATAACAGATTTCAAAAGTGTTTTAACCAAATTTTTACCATGTTTTTTCGGTGTTGGGATAGTGGAATTTAATCTTTTTATAAGTGGCATTCTTGCCTCGTACCTACCCAAGGGCTCATTAACATTACTTTACTACGGGCAACGATTTATGAACGTTCCATTAGGTGTCTTTGCAGTCGGATTTTCAAACATAATGCTTGCACACTTTTCAAGAGTAGTTCTTTATGCCCCAAAAAGACTAAACTTCTATGTCTTGGAAACCACAAAATTTATTACTTGGCTTATCTTTCCAATAACACTTTTCTTAATATTCATATCAAATCATTTATTTACAAATGTTATGCTAGCCAAAACAAAGGACGCTTTCCTTGCATCACAAGGAACTTGGATTTTAGTAATTTATCTAAGCGGTCTTTTCTTCTTTTGTCTAAACAAATCACTTTTAACCATTTTTTACGCTCTAAAGGACACCACCTCAACTACAATAGCGCTCGTTTGTTCAGCATTTGTCAACCTTGGTGGAGATGCTTTAGGAATTTACTATTATGGGGTATACGGTTTTGCAGCAGCAGCAAGCGCCTCGGGAATAATCGTAACATCCATATGCTTTTATTTTTTATATAAAAAACACAAATTTACTTTTTATGCAGGAAACTATCTGAACTTTCTTGCAAGATACCTAATACAACTTGGAACATTTTGCTGTCTTTTTTTATCAGGATATTTTTTGATTTTGTGGTATGCAAAAACCAGCTCTTTATATAACTTTTTCAACGTAGGAATCGGATACTGGATAATTGTTTTCAGTTTAGCTAGCCTTAGTATGCTGTTAATGTTTTTGACAAGAAAATTATTTGGAATACATCTGCATTTTTTAGATAAATAGGCCACACAAAAAGGAGAAAGTGATGAGGTCAAAGATCGGGAGCATCTTTTTAATTTCTATCTTATTTATTGTAACAAACAACGCCATGGAGGATGAGTCACTGGGAATAGAATCATTTCTTACAACGGTAGAACCTACACCAAAAACCCCGTCAGAACCCGCTCCTGAAGCTGAGTTCCTAACTTATGAAACAGTCACGGAGGAAATTCCCGAACCTGAACCGACTCCCGTTCCTGCCGCTGAACCTATACCTGAAACTATATCCGAACCTATACCTGAACCCACACCTGCCCCAGTTTACGAGCAAGCCCCCCGAATCCAAGCACCAAGTACTTTTACAACAGCAGCCCCTGCTCCGATTATGCCTCCATCACCATTGCAAGGATTTAAAACTCTCACAACTCCAACCCCTGCGGTCCAACCCCCTGTGGAAACAACTTTTCGGACAACACTAGCCCCAACACCCCAGACACAATCAGAGCAGCAACAAATAGAAGCCTTAAGTGAATATGAAGCACCCAAGGACCTCTCCAAAGAATCATTCACCGTAACAATACCCAAAGCAGAGCCCAAAGAGGATTACACAAGTAAGATTAAATCGGAATTAACATCAATTTTACAAGATCCTTCAAAATCAGGAACCATAGAACTTTTTAATACAAATGTAATTCTGGAGTCCACCGAAAAATTTAACAAAACATTCCTACAAAATTACCCAAGCACTTCAAACTCAATTTACACTACAATTAAAAATTTTTACGAAAATAGGATTCCTGCAACATTGGGAGATCTGCAGATATTGTTGACTAATGTATCGAAAAAATCATTCCTAACATCATCACAAAAATCTGAAGCCAAAAGATGGTTAGCCCAAGTACAAACGGAAATTAAAACGGCTTTGGAGAACATTTTAAAAGATTCAACAAAATCCGGAGCTCCTGATCTTTTAAATACCAATGTGGTCAAGGCCAAAGACCCATATGCAACACCTATCACAACAGAGTCTACGGCAATATTTAATCAAACATATTTACAAAATTTTCCCTCCCCTTCTAACTCTATTTATACCGCAATTAAAAAATTTTATGACTCCAGGACACCAAACACCTTAGGCGATTTGCAAACCTTATTAATAAATGTTCAAAATAAGAACTTTTTAACCGCATCTCAAAATGCCGAAGCTAAAAAATTATTAACACAGATCAAATTGGAGGTCAAAAACCTGCTTAATTCTTTGCTAGAAAAAGCGACAACCCCAATGCTATTAAATGTCGATATAGTTACGGAAAAAACCGGAATATTTAATCAGGCTCATTTACAAAATTATCCCTCAGTTTCGAACTCCATTTATTCCGCAATTAAAAAATTTTATGAAACCAGGACAACCGGTAGTTTAATAAGTTTGCAAACATTGTTAACAAACGCTCAGAATAAAAACTTTTTGACAGCCTCTCAAAATGCAAGTATCTCTGCCTGGTTGGAAAAAATCACCCAAGAAAGGAATATTGCGCAAACAGGAGAAATTAAAAGGGTAAACAAAATATTAAAAAGTTTATCAGGAAAAACTTTTGATATCCAATTTTCAGTTTTGCAAAAATTGGTAAGCAGCGCTAATCCCATTTATGATTACACGGCATCTCAACAGGATTTCTCAAAGGCCTTACAAAATCTCCATAATGCAAGACCTAAAAGAAATAGCACGGTATTGCAGGGCTTACAGATTTGGTATGGGACGCTACGCGGTTCACAGTTGGTCTCAAGCGAATTTAATTTTACTGAAATTATGTCTGATGTCGAAAGCGATATAAATAAATTATTAAAAAAATCAACAGAGTATGAGACAACGGGTGTAGACTACCAACTAACAAACGAAATTAACAAAATATTATCAAAACCAGACCTGCTGGATAAAATTAGCGGATTAAAAGATGTGGCAAATAACCTTGGATCACAACAAGCTTCAAGCGAAACTGTTAGATTATTCGCATCAAGTATAATGTCTGTGGTGGGAAATGACTTAAACAAGATCATCTCTGCTTACCGTATAACTACGAGCGAAGCCTCTAAATCACCAACATTAACAACAGCGCAAAAAAATAGAATTACAAACTTAATAAACTTTATAAAAAAATTTCAACAACAACTTGGACAGGACGGTTTAAGATACACAAATGAACTATTTAATAAATCCATAGAACCGAGCTTCAACTTACTAAACCAAGCACAAAAAGACTATGTAACCGACCCACTTAAGAGAACGCTTGATAACCTTCCCTACATCTTGAATGACTTAAATAAAATACTCGGACAATAGGTTAGATTTTTAACGATCGTTTACTAATAAAACTCAATACCCAAAGAATCGAAATGTTGACGACAACTCCGAAGAATAATGAGATTAAAAATGTTAAAATGAAACCTAGCTTAAAAATTAAAAAACCGGCCAATAGAAAAGAGATTACTCCTGAAAAAATTGATGGAATTGTTAAATAGGCCTGTGCTTTAACAAGGTCCATATGATAACATCCGGAGCTTGTTGCAGACATAAGCATCACATCGGCCACAGGAGACAATTGGTTTCCGATTATAGCCCCTGAAACTATCGCGCCAAGCAATGGATAAATCATTGGTATCTGCTCAATTTGAACCGGCGCGGAGACATTCGAAAGTGATAACAACATAGGAATACCAATTGGGATAAGCAAGCC
>CAZSLQ010000055.1:1984-7110 GCA_964607885.1 uncultured Pseudomonadota bacterium | reverse complement strand
ATTTATTTTAGAAAATACAGAATCAAAAGAATTTGAAGGCTTATTTACAACATTAAGCTCTTGGTTGAAAAATGAAGGCCTGGACATTCAAGAAGAAGAAAAAATAACTTTATTTAAAAAGGAATTAAAACGAATCTCTGACCCTCTACACCTAACCCAGGCAAATTACATCGAGGGTGTTTTAATGTTCTTAACACTTCCATCAAATTGGTTTTACTCAGGGTTTGGAATAAACAGCATTCCTCAAGTTTGGATTCCTGAAACAGGGTGGATGCAAACATTTGATTTTGAACCTCAAATTCAAAATTTAAATTTAACATCAATCTTGAAATCTGCTATTCAAGAAAAAAACATTGAAGTCGAAAACAGACTGGCCTTACTAATTCATCCACAAATGATACCTAACACTATTGTTGTAAAGCCTGCAAACCTTACCGATCAACCTTCTTGGTTTAATGAATGGAATTTATTTCCAAGCATCTACTTCGAGTTCTATGCTCATAAGTACGAATTAAAACCCCAATCAATAAATTTTTTGACTAATAAAATGCCTCCAAATCCACCTTTTGTATACCCTACGATTATTACGCCTGGGAAAGAGTTTGACACTTATTTCTTTTCAAAGATAATAGTAGAATCGTATGAAAAGGATTCAGTTAAATATTCAGGTGTATTAAACTTTATTCGAGATAGCTTTTTAAATTTACAAGATAGATCAACAACAAAATCATTTTTTATAGGTGAGTTAACAGGCTACAATGACATTTCAATAATTTTAGGCAATAAACGCTTTTGTGAAAAAGGTTCCCCAGGTAATTTTGATTTTACAACAAATATAACCCCTCTCGAGACGGATCTACGTGAATACATTGGTCAAGAGATTACTTTAAAAGATGTAATCATAACAACCAATGCGGTTAAAGAACGTAATCAGGAATATTCTTACAAACATTGGAAAATTAATATCCTATTTACATTTAAAGATAAGCATTGGCATTTTTATTTTAATGATTTTATTGAAGATACCTCTACCCCCCCAAGCAAACCGGATAAAGAGCCAAAAATAAGAAGGCTTGAATTTGACTATCATAACAACCAATTTAAGTTTAATTTTTGGAATTTTAAACAAATAGACCGTTCTGATTACACAGAAAAGCTTCAAAGCATCGCCCGAGAAATTCCAACTCTATTGGAAAAATTTCAACAAACAAAAGATGCTCTAGGAAAAACAGCATCAGCATTTAAAGAACAACTCATATTTAAAGAACGACTCGAAAAATTTAAAAAAACACATGAAGGAAAAACTCCGGAAGAGTTTGAAATTAAACCACCGGTTGAAACTCCAACTCAAAAGCTTGCACTAAATTTAATAAAGCTAAAGAAAACTTTAACCATTTTAAAAAGAAAGCTTTTGTCACTCAATAAACAATTAACCCTGTTAAAAACTAAATTAACAACAAAACAACTGGATATAAAATCATACGAAATAATAAGCCTTAATATTTTAAATAAATGGGTAAGAGAAGGCATAAAAGAAGAAACGCTCGAAAAGGATCTGACAGATCTGGCAACAAATATGCATAAGCTTTCACTAATTAAAAAAATTAGGCTTTTTAAAATTTTACCTACTCGATTTAAGCAAAAAGAACTCGAATCCTTATTAACAACAATCACAAAAATAATTAATTCAGAACAGTTCAAATCAAAAACGATTGAAGAAATACTAACGCTAACACAAATTGAATCTTCCATTATAAAGCACCTTCAAAAAGCAGAAAGCCCTTTATTTATAGTTATAAGAGGCTTATCCTCAATATTTTTAAATCAAATACTTGATCAGGATGATATTTATAATTTAAATGAATCATGGAATAATATTACCTCGAAACAATCGGAAATCTTATCTCTATTTGATAAAGACAAACTTAATAAAATACTTACAAACTTAATTCACTTCTTAGGAAACAACCCATTGGATGAGTTTGTTGATAAAAATTACCAATTAATACGGTTCATCGACCAACTCTCAGAAAAATCATCAAGCTCATCTGAGTTAATAACCGGAATTAAAAAGGTTTACGAATTAATCAAAAGCTTCCCGAAATCCAACTTAGAGGATTGGTTAAAAGATTTTGATTCTAAGTTTGCCGCTCTTCCAACGGACACTAAAATAACAATCGGAAAAATCATAACATCAAAAATAACCCCAGATAATCTAAAAATATTATTTGCAGACATTTTAAAGGTTTTAAAAATCACACCAGAAAAAACTTCTGTACGACAGAAATCAACATTCAAGCAACTCTATGGATTGGCAATGATGTTATTTTCAAAAGAAGTAGAAATTCCAAACGAACAACAAAAAAAGAATTTTCACTCTCGCCTAAACTATGAGCGTGAAGATATAAATGATTACTCTGATAAAAAGCAACATTACTACATTTATAACCTTTGTAATCATTTTAAAATAGTTCGTTTTATGGGCAATGAAAGAGAGCATAAGGTTTTTGTGAAAAGCGCTTTAAAAAATATTAATATCAATGTAAAAAACTATGTGCAATTTTTTGAAAATATCATATCTGGGTTAAAAAACATACGTCTTCCCTACCATCACCTTGAAACAATTCTTTCGGAACTCCCTAAAGACGACGTTGGGGCAATAAAGACAATTTTCAGTCCAACCGGATTTGGAATAGAGGGAGACGATGAATATTATGACCTTTCAAATGAAAATTTTACAGAGTTTTTCCGAAGCTTAGCATATTTTTACCTATTTACAACGTTTGATAATAAAGAAAAAGATAAATTAAATCTGACTTGGGTACTAGAAAACTATTTAAAACATGATAAAAACGAAAGTAACAAGTTTTGGGTCATTATAGATATTAATAAACAAAAAACTAAAGAAAAATTCAAAGAATTAGATAAAAAGATAAAAGAAGATGAAGACATACAAAAATTTTTAAAAACAATGAGGCCACCAGAGGAAGAACGAGATAGATATAACGAAATAACAGGCAAAAAGTAATCGGGTAGGTGGAGGCGTCTAGCCTCCACATCTCACACCACCATACGTATTACAGCGTTTTCGCTGTTTCAACATTTTATAGACCGTAATAATTTGAAATTAAATCTGCAGAACTGGGCGCAGCTGCAACAGCTGCAGTCAGTCCAACGGCTAAAGCTATTTTAGTCCACTTAGACCTTCCGTCCCACAATGCGCGTTTTAGCGCACATGCCGCACGCCAACTGAGTTTTCCCAGCTTGTAAGCCGCATAAATTCCCACAGCGGCAAGAGCAGCGCCTCCGGCCATTTTGCCACCCTGAATTGCATAATTAGTGTACGGGTCATAATCAGAAGAAACACCCCAATCACGAGCAATTTCCCATTTGCCGGCATAATCAACAGCTCCAATTTGATGAGCAATATGACCACTCTGCGTTTCTAGCGATCTCCAACCGTCCGCAAGCCAATCACGAGTATCGGATGCAGCCAATTTAGCCGAGTCAACCAAACAGGCCAAAGATGAACCGCTTAATTGGCATCTTTCGGCAATCTCTTTACGTTTCAACTCTGCTCTGGCTTGAACCAATTGACGATCAATCATATCAGATTTCATCTCGATAATTCTATTGCTACCAATATAAGGATCAGCCTTTCCACGCACGAGGTCTTGCCCCAAATTCACCTGTGGCCTGACAAGATGATCACCTGTAACAATACCTCCAAGGCACCTTTTTAATCTTTGATAAGGATCTATAATTGCATTATTAACAGTTTTTGCTATACCAAGATCTCGTGAAGACGTTGGAGCATCACTTGGTAAAAGACTTATTCTATCAATTTCTCCGGCATTCACTGAGACAATCTGTCTTGCTACACCAAGGTCACCTTTAAATCCTCTCAAGCTCTGATAAATACTTTTTACGAAGCTCTAACTGTTCAAGCGCATACGATTTTGCCGCATCGGAAATGTCCCGATTATCTCTAAGTTCATCAATCTGCGATTGTGTTACAACTTTGGATGCTTCAACCTCTCTTAATTTGGTATCCAAAGAACCCGTAGATTCACGGGAATCTACTCCGGAACCAACCAAACCTTTAAATGAGTCAACAAGGGGCGAAAATATTGAACGATCAAAATTCATATCTATACGACTTTGCAACTCTCCGGAAGAACAGGCACCACCAAAAAGGTCACCGCAACCTTCTTGTTGAACTTGTTGACTACGCGCAAACAAGCCGGCCAATTTTGACCCCGCCCAACTCAACCCGTCTCTTGTAGAATTAAACATACGAGAAAAAACAAGCCCTACACTCTCATCTTTAACAGGGGAAACAGGTGAATCGGAAAGATTCATTGCACCTGCACCGGAAACAACAGCAGCAAGAATTACTGACAAAAATAACGACTTTTTCATAAAAACCTCCATATATATTACTATTTCTAGAATATACAAAAGAAACTAGGGACGCAAACGCGTGTTAGACCTGAATCTGATCAACCATATAAAAAGAGATCATTTTTTGACGATTTTTGTCATCAACCAACAACATATCCCCATTAGGAAAAACCTGCATCATGCGACCGGAAACAGCTGTCCCATTGCGTTGATGGACGCAGATAGTCTTTCCGATATAGGCCTGTGAATTACGCCAAGACTTGTAGATCTCATCAAAACACCCTGCTTTCCATTTCTTATAATAACCATTAATTTCGGATAGCAAGTTTTTGTAAAGATTACGCATCTCAACATTTTTACCTGTCATAACACTAAGGCTTGTTGCAATTTCAAACAGATCATCGGAGGAGCCAAAAACATTATTCACATTTATAGAAAAGCCGCAGATTATGCCGGACGGAACCATACCATGCCAAACCAGTTGGAAAATGATACCCCCAACTTTTTTATTATTAATGACAAAGTCATTGGGCCATTTAATTCCAATGGCGTATGACTTAAGAGACTCATAGATGCCCAATGATACAGCCATGTTCAACTGATTCAACCGAATAGGCAGATCTTCAACTGAAAATGCAGCCAACTCCTTAGGCTTTAACAACAATGTGACACTTAACTGCCCATCATAAATTCTCCAAACACGGTTGCCGCGTCCCTTAGCA
>CAZSLQ010000055.1:0-1974 GCA_964607885.1 uncultured Pseudomonadota bacterium | reverse complement strand
TTAAATGCTTCTTTGCCCATTCCATCGAATCGTCACAAATTGTCATACGATAAAGCTTGCTCCCTACCACCTTTACCCCCTCTAACGCAACCTAATTTTTATGTTACGCTCAGTTTCACGTTTTATATCTCTTTCTTTGATATCTCTTTTCTTATCAATCAGTTTCTTATGTTTTGCAATACCAAGTTCAACCTTTGCAAAACCCCTTTGATTGAAGTAAATTTTTAAAGGGATTATAGTCAAGCCCTTGCGAGAAATCTGTCCGATCATCTTATCAATCTCACGTTTGTGCAGCAGCAGACGACGGCTACGCCTTGACATATCGGTCTTTTCATCTTTGGAATACGCATGACTGTAAGGAGTTATATAGCAATTCAGAAGCATTATTTGACCATCTTTTGCAACAGCAAAAGAGTCTTGCAATGAGACATCCTTCTTGCGTAGAGATTTTACCTCATCCCCACGTAGTTCGATGCCGGCCTCAACAGTATCCAAAATCTCATACTCAAATCTAGCTTTTTTATTCTCGGCAACAACCGTCATAGCTTAATCTCCGAGGAGCCATTTTGTCTGGCAATTTTATTAAATATGCGATACATCAACGGATAACACACCATAGCAAGAAAAACTCCAAGTAAATTCCCACCGATAATAAACGACCACAAACATATTTTACCAGATCCGAACAGTTTTTCCAAAGAGATACTCCATGCGGGATTCCAACAGAGCAGATCATGCACAACCCAATACCCAAAAAAATAATCCACCGAGTAAAAAGGAATGGCCGTCCAGGGATTATTTATAGACGCAGTTATGAATAATATTGGAAAATTCAGGCCTGTAAGCCAGTAAATAAGAAAAATTATAATCGTATGTGTTGCAGGAAGCGGAAAAAATGCCACATAAATCCCAACGGCAAAAGCCAGTGCCAACTCATGCGGAGAACTTCCCGAAGTAATCGCACCTTTAAATGCATTTTTTATCCTATACCAAAATTTCATAAAAAACCTCTATCCGCCGGCAGATTATAAATTTTATTTTCTTCTCTTAAATTTTATAATAGCATAAGATACACTTAGTTTAAATTTTAAATTAATCAAAGACCGGAGGGTATATGACGAAAAATAGTAAACCTCTCATTGCTCTTTTTATCCTGTTAACAACTCTCACAATAAGTGCAAATGAAGAATTTGATAGAAAAATCGACATGAGAGATTTCGGGAATTTTTATCCGAATATTCCAACAACTCACACCATCCCTAACCCCCGTGTCTTTTCCAAGCCTCGGTCTGACCAACCGCACCTGATCAAAGGTTGCATTAAAATTCAAAATTGGGTGGATGATATCCCTGAATTCAGGGTACTCTACGAGGGCGAAGAAACCTTAACAGATGAAAACGGTTTATTTACACTCCTGGCTGACGAGAATGCCCTACAAAAGTATAAGTTAATAATCACACGCAGAATTAGGCATATTGTAAATAAAAGAAATACATTCAAAAACCTACAAATAATTCCTGATAAAAACTATATCTGCTACTCGTTTAAGAGGCTCGGACAGGAACAGGGAATATGGATTCGGGAAAATAAAAAACTGGAACATAAAAACCTTATTGTCCCTAAGAACAGCATAATCATTCTGATAGACCCTAAGTACGTAGATAAAATAGAAGACTGGAACATCAGCATGGCAGAAAATATTATTAAACTTCCAAGGGTTATTATAAAGCCATCAATTGATATCGCAAAACTAAAACGTCTTTCGGCCAAATCATTACTTTTTTTAGACGATTCAGCTTTTCATGAAAGAATTGGAAAAACAAAAGGTAATCTGGAAGCCAAGAACAGTAAGGTAAAGGTAACTTTGCCGTAGTTTTTTAAAAAACATCAATTTTCTTTGATTTTATTGCAATTTCATAAAATTACCTGGTAAAATAGTAATGACATATCTAAAAAGCGAGGTATTTTATGAAT
>CAZSLQ010000054.1:0-7154 GCA_964607885.1 uncultured Pseudomonadota bacterium | reverse complement strand
ATATCCAGTGTCGATTCTCCTCAAGCTGCCGATTCAACAAAGCCTCTCTTGCATCCTTGCTCTTACCCCTTTTCTCACAGAACAGATCAACATAGGCGATTCTTGTCTGGTCTGAAAGCCACATAGCATCAAAATTAGCTAATGTGGTAAATTGATCATAAACAGTCTGTGATCGCACAAATTCCTTTGCAATGTCCCTATGCGTTTGCAAATCGGTTCCCTGTGGGAACTCCTTTTTGGAAAGTTTATAATAAGGAACACACCCGGAAATCCCCAGCACAAGCAGAAGAGAACAAAGTTTCATTAAAATATTTTTCATAGAATCCTCAAAAACATTTTTTATAACAGTGGTAAATTAATTTAGTACAACTTACAACCCAAGATCAAAAAAACAAAAATTTATGCCGAAAAATAGCCTAGATCAACGATTCTCATCTATATTGTACACCATAATTATATCTACTCAACAAAAAAAATTTTGGCTATAGACTTAAAATAAATATTTAATTTATAAAAAATGGATTGTAGTTATGGATGCTGTAAAATTATTAAGCGTGATTAGCCCACTTTTTAATGAACAGGAGAATATCGAGCAACACTACTTTGAATTAACCAACATCCTGGAAGAGTTAAAGTTTTTTGAATCATACGAAATTATTTTCGTTAACGATGGTAGCTTTGATAACTCCTTGCAGATAATTAAAAAAATTGCGGAAAAAGATTCTCGTTTAAAAATTATCTCATTTACAAGAAATTTCGGACATGAACAGGCAACAACTGCGGGCCTTGAGTTTACACAAGGGGATGCGGTCGTACTAATTGATGCCGACAGGCAAGACCCTCCTGAGCTTATACTTGAATTCGAAAAAGAATTTACAAACGGTTATGATATAGTTTACGGACAACGAACCAAAAGATTGCAAGAATCGTTTATAAAAAAAATAACATCAAAGGCCTTTTACCCTCTGTTTAAATTTTTAACTAAGGTTGATTTACCAAAAGATACGGGAGACTTTTGTTTGCTAAGCCGTAAAGCCGTTAACATAATAAATCAGCTACCCGAAAAAAGTCGCTTTGTTCGTGGACTAATTTACTGGACGGGGCTCAATAAAAAGGCTGTCCCCTTTGTTCGCCGAAGTCGAGGTGGAGGGAAAACAAAGTATAATTACACGAAACTAACAATCTTTGCACTTGAGAACATAATATCTTTTTCAATCGTACCGATTTATTTCATGATATTCTTCTCGTTTCTCACAATCGTTTTGTGCGGTATCGGCACAGTCACGGCCCTGCTGATGAAAATTTTGGGTTATGCTGTTATGACAAGCCAGACCGCTCTAATTATAAGTATTCTGTTTTTATTCTCAGTAAATTTTTTATTTTTAGGGATTCTTGGTTTATATATCGCAAAAATATTCCAGGAAATGAAAGCCCGCCCTGCTTTTTTAATTGATGAGACGGTTAATATAACCAAACGGAATCTTAAATAATATTTGGCAACTCCATCAGCGCGGTTTCAAGAGGTATCACTTGGATATTATCGTGATATTGCCTATTTTTACCCAGATACAAGAAATGCAACTTGGCCTCCGGATAGTCTTGTCCAAATGCTTTAAGCCCTTTTAGCGCTTTACTATTAACTTGAGATGAACGTTTAATCTCAAATGCATGAAGCCCTCGCGGTCCGTAAATTACAAAATCCACCTCTATGCCTGTACTTGTTCTCCAAAAGTAGATTTTATAATCCAATCCATAATAATCATTTACCGCCTTTAAAGACTGAAAAAATAATGTTTCTAACGCAGCACCATCGATCTCTTCTCGCGTATCAAGTGGGCCGGTAGGTCTTAAAATTTTATATACCCCCACATCAAAAAAATAAAATTTTTGATGTGCAATTATTTTTCTTTTAGCGCGATTTGAAAAGACATCTATCCTTGTTGCAAGCAAAAGATCTTCAAGAATTTCGAAATAATCGACAATAACCAATCTATTGATGGCCAGTTCTCTGGAGATTTCCGAATAATTTAAAACATTTCCCTGCGAAAAACTTGCCGCTTCTAAAAACCGACTAAACGCGCTTATGTTTCTGGTAAGCCCTTCCTGTATGACCTCTTCACGGAGATATGTTTGAACATAACTTTCAAGATATTTCTTTGGATCGGGATGAGAAAAAACTGCTGGCAACAAACCAAATTCAAGAATTTTATTTAAATCAAAATCATTTTTTAATTCTTGAATAATCAAAGGATGCATATGATACGTAAGAGCTCTACCGGCAAGTAAATTGACACCCTTCCTTCGCAAGCTTCTGGCACTTGATCCTGTTAATAAAAAACGATTTTTTTTAGCTTCTATCAACCGGTGAACCTCATTTAATAACTCCGGAACCCTTTGAACCTCATCCAAAACAATGAGCTTGTCATATCCCTTAGGGATCAGATTTTCAAGCCTTCCAGGGTTTGCAGAAAGTAAATTGAATGTTGAGAATTCAAGCAGGTCAAGATATAAACAGTCTGAAAGATTTGCTTTTATCCAAGAGGTTTTTCCAGTCCCTCGTGGACCAAATAAAAATAAGCTTGTATTTTGGTCTATGGGCAACTTTAAAAGTCTTTTAAACATGTACCCTCGCTTTTTGATACTCTCGTTATCACTTTTCCTTATTTTTTGATGCCAGCTATATCATAAATCTAATTAAACCCTCAGAAAAAGTCAATATTTGACCTCATACCGGCCGAAAAGACTATCCCAAGTAACAAAAACAGTTTTATCATCAATCCACTTATCATCAACCAAAAAAGTGACATCCGTCACAAAATGTTGCCCCACTCTGTCATTGATGATAAATTTCCCCATCGAAAAGTCATACCATTGCCCTACTTGCAATGGGGTTGCGGACCAGACATAGGCCCGATCGTTTTCCGACCATTTAAGTGGAAAGTGTGAATAATTCATCCACCAACAACAGTGATCTTTATCCAAGGAGATAAATCTAAAACCATTCTTCCCAATTCGCTCTATTCTACTTGGCACCCCAACAGTTCTATAATCCGCATTGCACCCCATTGTACCACGCTGGGCAATACAGGACTCTCTTATAAATGAGAGCTTAAGATTCAGATTGTTTAAAAATGCCTGAAAAACATTTTGTATATCAGATGCAAATGGGGAACCCATAACTATAAAGTTGGCATCCGGATTAAATTTATGCGTTTCAAAAAAATCTGCGAATTTTTGCCTGTATTTTCTAGTTTCATGGCATATGTTTCTTATCCCACTGTAATTTTTGTTAATCCCGTTGTAAACATAAAGCAGGCTTGCAACAGTAACAGTTAGATAAAGCAAACGTTCAAGGCGAGCATCTTGCAAGCGTTTGACTGTAAAATATACCGCCATAAAAAAAATAAAAATTAAAAATGGGTAGGCGGCACTTATGTACCTGGGACTTGGGTATGCCACAATTCCCGGCCAGATGAAAAACAGAAAGCCTAAGCACAAAGTGAAAAATAATTTAAGATTTTTGCGATACGCCCAGATTATAAAAATAATAAGGCAGAACCCAACAAAGCAGGTAAGCGTGTTATCAAAATCAATATTTAATAAACCTGATCCCCATTGGACGATAACACCTCTAATTTTTGCAAGTTTATCAAGCCAGCTAAGGGATACCGTTGCTTGCGCAACCTGGTGCACAACTTGAGGTGCTGCATCCGAGCTTACGTTTATAATCTGTACCTGCATACCCAAAAATTTCTTAAGAACGGGATATTTTAGTATAAGATTATTAAATGTTCGATCTAGGCTGGACAATCCAAACGCATTTAAGCGCAATAATAAATAGCTAAAATAAACCAGTAGAAACATCCACGTTTGTTTAATGGCGAATTTTAACCTTTGCCAAAAACCGGCAGGTGTAAGTAGGAACACTCCACAAGAAAGCCATACCCCTAACATAATGGTATTCTCTCGTGAGATAACCGATAACAAAAACATTAGGGCTGCTAAAAAATGCCAGCGCAGTTTTGAAGAGATGCAAAAGACTCTAAAAAACAACAGCGCAAGTAGCATAAAAAATAGAGCCATAAAGTTATGCAGGCATGAGATCCAGGTGATCCAGTCAAGAATAGGCCCGAAGGCAAAAACAAGACCGGATAAAAAAGCGAGAAGAAGCGGCATATAAAACGAAAACAGATAAAAAACCAAAACGGTATTTACTGCATGTAATGCCACACTGGTTAAATAATAAGCGAAAGCACAAAATCCAAAGTATTTATAAATTAGAGTAAATGGAATATGTTGTAGTGGCCTATAAAAACCTGAAATTACATTTGCCTTGGGTATTGTGAAATTCGCAGGGTAAATGTAGGCGCGTTCATCTTGCGAGAAAACTCTGAAAAAATCTGAAACACTTTGAATGAGTCCGTTGATGATATTTCCCAAATCATCAAGGCTAAACCACACATCTCTGCCCGCCTGCGCAAAGAAGATAAATGTAATGACAAATAAGATTAAGCTCAAGAATAACTTGCTTCTAAAAAATTTATTCACCCTTTTTGTATCCCATAACAAAATCAACAAAAAGTCGCACGCCCACACCCGTGGCACCCTTGCCAAGATAGTTAACCCCTGGTACGGCATCGGCAGTGCCTGCAATATCAAGATGCGCCCAACGAGCATTTTCAACAAAATTTTCTAAAAAGCATGTAGCGGTAACCGTTCCTGCAAGATATGACCTTGACCCTGTATTGCTGATATCTGCAACATCAGATTTTATAGCATCTTTATAATCATCCTCAAGAGGAAGCGGCCAAAGTTTATCTCCCGTTAATCTGCCGACTCTTTGCAAAGAGTCGGATAGGACTTCGTCCCTAGTCATGATTGCCGAATAAAAATGCCCTAAGGAGTATGCACAAGCACCGGTCAACGTAGCAGCATCAATCATCACTTCAGGTTTGTAGAATTTTTCCGCATAACACAATGCATCTGCCAGAATCAAGCGGCCTTCAGCATCCGTGCTTTTAATTTCAGCCGTTTTACCATTCATGAATGTAATTATATCATCCTGACGCGCAGCCTTGCCACTTGGCATATTTTCAACCAAAGGCATAACCCCAACCACATTAACATCCGGCTTAAGCTGTGCAAAAACCTTCATTGAGGCAATAACCGCAGCTGCACCTGTCATATCAAATTTCATTCCATGCATCGAATCGGATGGCTTTAAACTTACACCACCGGTGTCAAAACACACACCTTTACCAACAAGCGCAATAGTAGGCGCGTTTTTTACATCGGTATTATACTCAAGAATCACAAATTTACCGGGCTGGTCGGAACCCGCATCAACGCACAAAAACCCACCCATACCAAGCTCTCTTGCCTTCTGTTCGCCAAAAACCGTGCACTGCAGATTAAATTCATCGGCAATCTCTTTTGCCTGCTTGGCAAGCTCTGATGGTGTTAAAATGTTTGCAGGGAGATCGGCCCAATTCCTTGCATTGTTAACAGCCTGCCCAATTATCACACCTTGTTGTAACGCTTGCACAAACATTGAGTGATCTTTTGGATCGGTTTCTATAAAAAGAGTTCCCGACCATTCTTTATCTTTCCTGTCTGATTTAAATTTTATGAACTCATAATCTGCCATAAAAGCAATAATGGAAAGCTGCTTGACTAATTCGGCTGAAGATACCCCAAAAGGAGTTGTCTCGGGAAGGGCAAGCAACGCACTTTGAATGTCCAGACTTTTCATTTTTTCAACTGCACCGGCAACCGATCGACGTAGCAACTCAAGCTCCCTATGCCAAGAGCCCTTTAACTTACCAAGGCCAATAAACACAAACTGAATTAATTTATTATCCCTCATTGCAGTCAAAACAAAGCTTTGCCCATGTTTACCTGTAAATTTGTGCTTCTTTAAAATATTTTTAACGTGCGGGTAAAACTCTTTTTCAATTTTATCAAGTGATGCTAAGTCTGATGCTGTTTCCAAATTTTCGGACATAAGGAAAATGTAGCACTCAACATCATTTTCCCAAAACTTCTTTTGAGTGAGTTGGACTGAAATCATCTTAAAGACCCTTTTATTTTTTATATTTCAATAATGCCTCTTGCAAAACCTGTAGGCATAGGATAGCACATTTAAGACGATTTGGCCCTAATTCTATTTTTACCAAAGATAAAATATCATCTTTTGTTAACGCTAACACCTCTTCTATACTCTTATTTTTACAAAATTCTGTAAGCATGGAAGTTGCAGCTTGACTTATAACACATCCACTTCCATCAAACCCGATCTCAACAATTTTTCCGTCTTTAATTTTTCCCTCTATGTAGACCTTATCTCCACAGGAAGGATTATCTTGTCCTGCTTTAAAATCAGGATTCTCTATACTTTTTTTGTTGTAGGGATGCTTAAAATGTTCAAACAACTCTTCTTGATAATTTTTAGAACTCATGATTACACCAACCCAAAAAATTTTAATGCCTCTTTTACTTCAGCGACAAAAATCTCAATATCTTGAGCATCATTATAAACAGCCAAACTAACCCTGACTAGAGATTCAAAACCAAGGGCCCTTGCCAAAGGTTGTGCACAGTGGTGCCCTGCTCGAACGGAAACGCCTTTTCCTCCGACATAACCGGCAATATCATGGGCGTGAAGACCATCTACCGCAAAACTTATGAGATGCCCACTTCTTAGGCAATCCTGAGGATTATGAGCCATTTGTATACACTTAATTTTACTTAGTTCGGCATGTAAAAATTTACACAGCTCAGCTTCGTGTTTTTTGAGTTCATCAAAGTTTATATTTTGCACAATATAGTCTATGGCAGCCCCTAACCCAATGGCCTGAGCTATCGGAGGGGTTCCCGCCTCAACTTTTTGCGGTGGTTTTGCCCAATTTACCATACCTCCACCAAGCCTATAAGGCTCAACTTGTCCATGTAGTTCACTTTTTATATAAAGTACACCTATACCGGTAGGAGCAAACATTTTATGTCCCGAGAATGCCACGAAATCGGCATCAAGTTTTTGTACATCAATTTTTTTATGCGCAATAGCCTGCGCCACATCAAGCAAAACCTTTGCACCATTTTGCTTGGCAAGTTTAATCAAATTTTCAAGCTGCCCTTCTTGCCAAATATCCCCC
>CAZSLQ010000053.1:6153-7176 GCA_964607885.1 uncultured Pseudomonadota bacterium | reverse complement strand
TTCACCCATTTCCAAAAGAATTTTTTTAAATGGTAAGACCATAAGCTCTTTATCAATAGTTTCAACTGATAAGAATTCTTCTGTTTTCCTAATTGCATCACGCAGTTCACCGAGTGTATTAACGACTTGCCCGTTAATTTTTTTAATGATATCACTTACACCGACAACCCTTGCATCCTGAGTTTTTGATGTTGGAAAGACATGTGTAATAATTAAACGAGGAATATACTGGTTTTGTCTTTTCATATATTTAACTAAATATGGATTATCTTCATGAAATTTTTCAACGTGATTTAGAGTAAGTTGCATAATGACCATGCCACCTATAATCTCGTAATCTATTTTTTCGTATTCTGGATAAAAAAATCTGATTGGAAGAGGGTCGACCAAATTAAATTCAAAATTTATATTTTTACGTTCCCCATTTCTATAAACAACAAGATTTACGCCTTGTCCCAAAGTAAACCTATTTAATAATGCAATTACCGGAATTTTATCCTCGCTCCATGATATGTTCATTTCACCATATAAATCAATTCTATTATTATTGATTTCGTAAATCATGTCGCCATCTTTTACGCCAGCCTTTTCCAAAAGAGTCTTCTTATGCACGCGACTTACATAAAAACCTCCGGGAAGTGGGTTTGACAAAAAATTTACCATATTTTTAGTTCCGAAATTAAATTCGCATCCAAAAATAGGCTTTCGTAAGAATTTAATAGAGCGTAGGTGTTGAATAACATTTTTTACATCATTTATAGGAATTATATATCCAACTCCTTGGGCCTGTGATATGCGTGCAGTATTTATTCCTATAACCTGACCTAAATTATTCAATGACGGCCCGCCTGAGTTTCCTGGGTTGAGAGCTGCTGTTATCTGGATATAGGATTCGTCATGCACAATTTCCCGACCACTGACGATTCCCTGGGTACTCTTAAGTTTCTCTTGCCCTAGAGGATATCCTAAAGCCATAATTTCCTGTGCTCTAAAAATTTTATCCGAATCACCAAGGGTTAAAAA
>CAZSLQ010000053.1:5099-6051 GCA_964607885.1 uncultured Pseudomonadota bacterium | reverse complement strand
ATGTCCCTATCTGGGCTCACGCCAACCACATCCACCTTAAATTGCTCCTTACCGAATGAGGGTATCTGAATCTTAATTCCAACCGCTTCATCAACAACGTGATAATTTGTGACTATGTGGCCCTCATCATCAATAAAAAAACCACTTCCGTAAGATTTTCTTTGCTTTGGTGTTTTATAAGGTTCTTCCCAATTAAATGAAGCGGAATTAACGAAAATTTGTACGACCGTATCTAATGCTTTTTTTTGAACATCACGCCAAACCTTTGATCTTTCAAAAACTACGCTACCATCATCATTTTTTACGACATCCTCTTCAGGTTTAAAATTAAATCCAAACAATTTTGCGTTAATGCAACTAAATAAAAATATGCATAATAGAGTATTTGATTTTATTTTTATCTTCATAAAAACCTCTTTTTTTGTATCAAATTTGAAAATTTCACTTTATAAGCTATTCAATTTTAAATTTTAAAGTCAAGGAGTTATACTAAAAAATTGCCTATAATTTCTTTTACTTGTTGTGGAAAATGGTAATATATTAAACTCTTTCAGAAATATGTTTTGAATAAAACGGAGTTATTGTGATTAAAAAGAATATTTTTTTATTTTTTATACTTTTAATTAATAATTTTAGTGTATTTTCAATGAAACGATCACATGATGAATCATATGCCCCCTTTAATGATACGGAAATGATTGTGGATTCGTTTGTAGAACTTAGTTTGGAGGATGCAGGAGAAACTGCTGAAAAAATTATTACAACCCGATTTGGACAAATCTTAATTGAAATCAAGCATTCGCCTTCCCCAAGGGATATAGAAGAAGTAATCTCGATAGACATAGCCGATCTAATACAAACTATAGACAACTTAAAATTTCCGGAATTAATCAAACAGATTAGATTTGTGCAGCAAGAAATTTTAAATATTCTGATGTTTGATATACCATTA
>CAZSLQ010000053.1:272-5089 GCA_964607885.1 uncultured Pseudomonadota bacterium | reverse complement strand
GCATAAAAGAAAAAATAAATGAGTGTTTTATAAAACTCCAAGAACAGTGTGCTATGTATCTTGCTAAAAGTATTCCTAGGGGCGGTATTGTGTGTCCCCATCCTCAAAGACTAGTAATTTTCCCAGACTACTGGTTTAACGACCCTAAATAAATAGGATTATCATGATTAGTTACCTTTCCGGTAAAATAAAAGATGTCGGTGATAGGACTATAACATTGCTTACGAGTGATATTGGGTTTTTAATTCATGTTTCCCACCCCGCAAACTTTTCCGTAAACAACTCGGCAGAATTATTCACCTATTTACACTGGAATACGGAAAATGGACCAAGTTTTTATGGATTCCAAACAGAACTTGAGCGCAAAGTTTTTTTGATGATCATAGAATGTCCCAAAATTGGACCTTCCATTGCGTTAAATATTTTATCTCAGATTGGCGCAGGGGAATTTTTGAACATTGTAAGCTCTCAAAATGAAAAGGCTTTAAGTTCAGTTAATGGAATTGGCGAAAAAAAGGCTGAACAAATTATTGTTACGCTCAAACATAAGGTTACAAAATTACTTTCTTCTGGCCAAATTAATATCTTAGGGGATCAGCAACAAAATTTTGTTCAGTGGCAAAACGTCAATGACGTTCTTTGTTCTCTTGGATATACAAAACAGGAGACTTCTCACGCTCTGCAACACTTAACAAAAAAATACAATGGGGAAAACGCCTCATTGGATCAATTAATTCGATCGGCTCTCACATTTCTTTCTGCAAATAAAGCGTAAAAAATGCGCCAAATGGCATTCTCATTAATCGAGTTACTGGTCTTTTTAAGTCTTCTTGTTGTAGTTATTGTGATTTTGCCCTCAAGACTCTATGTCTTTAAGAATTATTTGCTAAAACATGAATTAAATAAGCTTTTTGCAACTTTCATTTATTTACAACAAAAAGCCATTGCTAGTAATAAAAAAATTACACTTGCTCTAGACCAAATTAATAACAGTTATTCTTACATATTTCAAGACGCAACTACCTGTAATGAGCAATTATCTAACGGTATCATCTTTGACTTTATTCCAGGAACGATGGGGCCTCCGGGTGATCCGTCAAAAAAAATTGAAAATCCTATAAATTTGGAACAACCCATAAATAATTCGAATATAAAAAATAATACAGATATTAATTTTTGGCCGGACGGAAGAATAACGCCTTGTACTATTTATGTAAGTGACAAATCCAATAAATATATGGGGGCTTTAACTTGCTCCGTATCTCAGGTATCATATATTCGTAGGTATATTTGTTATAATTGTAAGTGGATGATTTTAGAAAATTGAGTTTTAGATGGTAAAACAGTTTTCGCAACTAATTTGTGCAATCTTTATAGGATTTGTTTTATCTATATGGATAATTCAGAATAACACCAAGATAGAACAAATCATTACAAATAAAGTTATAACTGAACTGGAAAAAAACTGGGATGTAAAAATTAACACAACATCCCAGCGAATAAATATTTTTAATTTTTCATTATATTTATACAATGGCAGAATAAAGTATTTAAAAAAAGAGGATTGTTATTGGGAATTTTATCAATGTAAAATTCATATTCAACCGCTCGATTTTTTGTTTAAGAAAAAGATAAATTTACAAATTACATTTGATAATGTTGGTGCACACTCTAAAATGTCTCAAAGCATTCCTGATATCTTTACGCATATTACCGAGATTTTTTCTTACGGAACATCAACTATTCCAATAGCTGCAAAATACATATGTGTAAATAATTTAGTATTTGATATTATAAACGATACACATTCTTTTCAAACAAAAATAAAAGGAACTTTTTTTGTAAAAAAAATTGGGCACACTGAAAACCGTGATTCAACAAAGTCTTGGCAGGGATCAATCTCTATCCAAGATGCGCAAGTAATTGTTGATGAAAAAATTATTGCACAAAACATTATGACTTCCGGATTTTTTTATAAGGATAGAAAGTCTTCATATTGGAGCATGCAAATTAATAATATAATAAAATACTTCGCACCGGATAAATCACAAATGTACACCATTAGCAGCATTTGGAATAAAGATAAAAAGTGTGCGATTATTAAGAATGATAATCTAGAATTAAACATATCTTATCTTGATGACAAAGTATTAATTAAGGGTGGTGTCCCTGTAGAAACGTTTTTAAAGATACTTAGTTTTTTTAAACTCAATATGGAGATGGATTATTCAACTATTAGCGGGAAATGCGATTTGGATATATCTTGGCATATTAAAAATGCTCAAGTTGAATCGTCAAGTAGTATTTCGATTAATAAGTTAAAAATCAAAGATGTCGAATTAAACAAAATAGTAATAAAGCTTAAAGAGAACAGTAGTAAGGGTTTAATGGCAACTCTTGATATAAATTATCAAGAAGATATTGAAGCTTTGGGAATTCTAAAATGGAGCTGGAGTAAATCTTCCGGAAAAATAAACTTAATAAACAAGCTTCCAGTAAAGTTTTTTAAACGATCAGGTAAGCAGCTTGGAATATCTGGTTATGAAATTGAATCCAATAATTTTTCTATTAATGTATCTTTCGATAATTTATTTAACTTTGTCGGAGACTATAAAATCAACATAACAGATAGATCCACAAGTAAAAATTCAAAATTTTGTGGAAATTTAAGGGTAGAAAAAAATACATTAAAAACATGCGGGAAAAGTCAAAGTGGAGATTATCTTCTTCATGCTAATATTTGGCCAAATTTGTGTATCTTAAAATGGATTTACAAAGTTAATGATCGAAAATTAATTGACCTAGAGTGCAGCGATTTGAAAAATAAAATTTTGCTTGGGAATATAGACTACCTGTTAATAAAATCATTCCTAACGCAAAACACGCGAAATCTAATTTTAGGCAAAAATTGTATCCTCGGTATAAAATTAGATCAGAATGATTTTTCTAATTTACATGGTTTTATTAAGCTTGAAAAAGGTAAGTTTTATGTTCCTGAAAGCAGAAATTTGATTGAAAAATTTCAAACAGACTTTGAGATAAAAATTCCGGATAAAATTACACTTAACAATATGTATATAGGTTGTTTTAAGGGAGAGATATCAAGTCCCAAAATACTAGTTCAGTTCGATCAGGAAAATAAAATAAGTGTTTTGCATATTCCACTTCAGATTAAAGATTTACTTATCAATTGGAAAAAGGACCTGCTAGCGATAATTTATGGTAATATTCTTATAAAAAAAGAACAGGGTGATGGATATAAGGCGACTGCTCAACTAATTGCAAAAAGATCACTTCTCAAGGATAATATTTTCTCACTTCCGGAAAATACAACATTTTCAGACCCACTGGGATTAACTTTTTTACAGGATAAAGATCTTGATTTTGATATAAAAATTTCAAGCGAGTACCCAATTAAAGCAAAAACACCCACTCTTGAAACAAATGCGGCAATAAATTTAAGAGTTTTATACCAAAAAAATAAAAGTATTATGCATGCTCCACAATTAACGGGGACAATTAAGCTTGATAACGGGTATATAAAATTTTTAAAAACAAAACTTTTTATTGAATATGGAAAAATTCAATTCATATCAAATCAGATGAATGATCCAATTATTGATTTAATTGCAAGAAACCGAATTAATAAATATCAGATCACATTGCAGGCAACCGGATCTTTGCAAAAACCAACGATTCTTCTCGAATCAAATCCTGAGTTAACCGATGAGCAGATTCTAGGTTTACTTTTATCCGGATCTGAAGCTGCAAAATTACAAACAGATCTCTTGGCTATGCTAGAGCAAAATCTACATGATATAATTCTCGGAAATAAAACCATTTCGCCACGTGTAACAAACTTTTTCCAAAAACTAGCCAAGCCTTTAAAATACATACAAATTTCTCCTGATTTTACAAATCAGGCGGCACGTGGAGGTATAAGGGGAACGGTCTCTGTAAATATTTCCGATCAGGTAAAAGCCCAGATTCAGAAAAACTTCAATCTTCAGGATGATTTTAATGCCCAAGTAGAATATCAAATTTCGGATGATTTAAATATTAAAGGGTCTCTCGATCAACGTGGAGAACTTGGTGCTGAGGTTGAGCTAAGACTCAAACTTTGAGCCTGGTTAAGCAATACCTTTTCCTCATCGGACAACCCATTTAGATCTTTAATTTCATGTAGCAAGTCGTTTTGCTGTTGTTTTTTTCCGGTTTCAGATTTCATCTTCTTCATTTGAATCTGAAGTTCACGTTGTTCCTTGGAAATTTTAAGTTTTTCCTGAGCTAATTTTAATGATTGATTTTTTTCTTCCAAAACAGCACGGTTTGCTTCTTCTAATTGATTAGTGGCATTTTCCAGTTCGGATTCGGTTGCAGCTAATTTTGACTTCAGAATACCTATCTCATCTTGCAATTTTTGTGTCTCTGCTCCCTGATTTCTAAGAATATCCCTATACCTGTTTTTTTTATCCACGGCAATTTTGGCAAGATTATACATTTTATCAATTCGATCAAGCACAGAGTAAACCTTTGGCTGGGTTGCCGTAAATTCTCTTCGGATGCACATCATGTCATCCCCTATATGCTCATATAAGTTTTGCATTTGCTGTATAGTTCTGGCTGTAATGCCATTAGTACATTGCATTATTATGCAAAGCATGAGAAAAAGCTTAACACTCATAAAATCTCCTTCATCCTTTAAAACTATCTCAATGACATTTTTTACGAATAATTTAAAATTAAACATATCACAACAAAATTTCAATTGCTAAAAAAAGGACCCTCTTTTATGTGTAAACAATTTAAAAAGTGTC
>CAZSLQ010000053.1:0-262 GCA_964607885.1 uncultured Pseudomonadota bacterium | reverse complement strand
AATTGATTCAGTTAATAAACAGTACAAAACATAAACTCCATGCAGCCGTTTATATGCTTACAGATAAACAGATTTCACAAGCGCTGATTGATGCGAAGAAGCGAGGTGTTGATGTGAAAATAGTAGTTGATCGTGCAACTATGGACTTTGAATATGGGAAGGGAAGATTTTTGAAGGATAGTGATATCGAAATTTACGTTTATTCACCAAAAAACAAAAATAAATCACAAATATTTTATGGGAAAAACCAAAGATAAAATCA
>CAZSLQ010000052.1:6654-7437 GCA_964607885.1 uncultured Pseudomonadota bacterium | reverse complement strand
TCAATGAATTTGAATCATTAAATATATTTGATGAAATAATTGTGGTAAATAATAATGCTGCCGAAGGCACTAGTAAGGAAGTATCCAAAACAAAAGCAAAGGAGGTAATGGAAAGCACCCAAGGATATGGTGCAGCCATCCAACGAGGCTTTCGTGAAGTGAAAAAAGACACTCAATATATATTTGTTTGTGAGCCAGACGATACTTTTATCGCTAATGATGTTTATAATTTTTGTCCTACATAGAAGATGTTGATATCGTTTATGGTTCAAGAACTATAAGAAACTTTATTGGTGATGGTGCTAACATGGGCAGATTCTTGAAATGGGGTAATTGGTTTGTCGCAAAACTCATGGAGGTTTTGTACCAAACCAACAGTTTGAGCGACGTGGGTTGTACATTCAGGCTGGTAAAAAGAAACGCTCTTGATAAAATGTCGCCTCATTTTCGGATAAAGTCAAACTTTTTTGGGCCAGAAATGATGCTACTTACAAAACACTTCAACATCCCCTTTGTTCAAATCCCGGTAAAGTACAAAAAACGAATTGGTGAGTCATCTGTAACAGGTGACTTCTGGAAAGCGTTTAAGCTAGGCATGAAAATGATGTGGCTAATTTTTACCTTTAGGTTTAGGGGGTACAAAAAGATAAACTATCAAACTACACCCAGGGAAAATGCCCTCAAACGTAATTTACCTTAGCACTATAAGAGAAATGCCGACCACAATCAAAAAAGAACCCACCACACTCATGACCGACAAAGGCTCATGTAAAAAGTAATGTG
>CAZSLQ010000052.1:0-6644 GCA_964607885.1 uncultured Pseudomonadota bacterium | reverse complement strand
ACTAAAATATATGACAGGCTCATAATAGGGTAAGCAATAGACAGGTCCACCCGGGTTAATGCTTGTGTCCAAACAACTGTGGATATGGCATATAAAGCCATGGCCCCATAAAACCATGGATTAGTAAGATATTTTGTGAATAAAGTAAGTTCACTATGGGCGTTCATAAAAAGAGAGGCTTGCTTAAAAAAAAGCTGGCCAGCAGCCATAATAAAAACATTAACAAAAATTAACAGGTAAATCATAAGGTTATTTTTAAGTATAAACAGTATATTATTCAGAGTCAATTCAACAACTACAGAGAGAACGTAAGGGCTTTAAAATAAGTGTCATTTATGCTAAAATCCTTGAGTATGCTAAAGCTTAATGTTGGATATAAATATTGGCATTTAGTCAAAGAAATTGCTGTTACTGATTTTAAGCTAAAATATGAAGGTTCGATCCTTGGTTATTTTTGGTCTTTGGCAAAGCCTCTCGTTTATTTTATGGTCTTGTATATTATTTTCACCAAGATCTTTAAGGTTGGAGCAGCTATCCCGCATTATCCAATTTATCTTCTAACCGGCGTCCTGATCTTTACTTTTTGGAGTGATGCCACCTCTGAGGGCATGAGATCGATAGTCTCCAGGGGGGACTTGATTAGAAAAATCTATTTCCCTAGGATAATCCTGGTTATCGCTTCTACCTTTACGGCTTTTTTGACCTTTATCTCAAACGCTTTGATAGTAATTGTCTTTATCTATTTTAATGATTTGTCTCTCAGCTGGAGCATGCTTTTAATCCCCTTGTATATAGCTGAGCTTTATATTTTTATCTTAGGGGTATCTTTTTACCTATCTTCTCTTTTTGTGAAATTCAGAGACATTGGACAAATCTGGGACCTAACCAACCAAATTTTATTTTATGCTACACCCATTCTCTATGTCATAAGCCAAGTTCCGGTAAATTATGCCAAATATATGGTTTTGTCGCCTCTGGCCCAGGTCATCCTGGATGTCAGGCGCTGCATAATCGGGCCGGCAATTCTAACAACGAGAGACTATTGGACAATTGGTTTTTTGCCAGTTATTTTTGTTGTATTTATTTTTATAACCGGCTACCTTTTGTTCAATAGAATGGCAGCGAAATTTGCTGAGGAAGTGTAATGAGCACAACAAAAGATGAAAAAGAAATAGCAATAAAAGTTGACGATGTTTTCAAGAGCTTCCGCATTCCTCATGAAAAAAATAATTCTATTCGATCCGCAGTTTTGAATTTTTATAAAAAAAGAACCTATACTCAGCACGATGCGGCAAAGGGCATAAGCTTTGAAGTGAAGAAAGGCGAATTTTTGGGGATAATTGGTCGCAATGGCTGCGGCAAGAGCACAATGCTAAAAATGCTTGCAAAGATATATGTACCAAATAAAGGTAAAATCACAATAAATGGTCGCTTATCTCCATTTTTGGAGCTAGGGGTTGGGTTTAATCCGGAACTTTCAGCAAGAGACAATGTTTATCTTAACGGGGCAATACTGGGGCTCACCCGAAAAGAGATTGACGAAAAGTATGATGAGATAATTAGGTTTGCTGAACTCGAAGAGTTCGTTGATCAGAAGTTAAAAAATTTTTCTAGCGGAATGCAGGTTCGTTTAGCGTTTTCGGTGGCAATACAAGCTCATGCCGAAATATTGTTAATTGATGAAGTTTTAGCTGTGGGAGATGCAAATTTTAAGAAAAAATGTGAAAAGATATTTTATAAACTCAAGGAAAAAGGAAAAACAATTATTTTTGTGACCCACTCTATGGAACAGGTAAAGCAATTTTGCGATCGTGCTATCCTGATAGACCAAGGCAAAATAGTTCATACAGGTTCGGTAGAAGAAACAATTTTTGAGTATGAGAAACTAAACATATCCAATCCTGACAAGATAAAAGGAAAAAAAGGGAAAAAAGTAGAAATCAAAAGAGTTAAATTCTTTATCAACAATAAAAAAACAGAACCTATTTTTAATTTTAATGATTCTTTTGATGTTTTAATTAGACTTAAAAATAATACAAATAAAAAAACTAATTGTAATTTTTCAATTGGTTTATACCAAGGAAATTGTAAGTGCTTTATTTCGAGCACCATACATCACAAACAAAGCTTTAATTTGGAAGCAAGAAAAGAAAAAGAAATAACTTTTAGAATAAGCAAAAGTAATTTATTGCCCGGAACATATGATTTGACATTAAAAGTCTTTGGATCTGACTATATGACTCCTTTTGATCTTAGGTCGGATGACTTCAGGGTTATGATAATAGGCGAGACCAAAGAAACAGGTGTATGCAAACTGGAGTCGGAATGGCTGGTATAAAAGTATGCATGTTAATTAGCAACTCCTTTAATCCAGACAACCGGGTTTATCGAAGTGCAAAAACTCTTATCGAAAACGGCTACAAGGTAACAATTATCTGTACCCTGGATAGTCCAGAAAAGTTACCGGAATTTGAAAAAAAAGAGGGTATAGAGGTAAAAAGGGTCACTCATTGGTTGCCCCTAGTCCCTCTGAAGAAAAAAGAATGGGGGTTTTGTCGAGATTTTTTGAGAGCGGCAATGGAAGAAAGGGCGGATATTTATCATGCCAATGATTTTGACACCCTCCTAATCGCTTACAGGGCAGCCAGAAAAAATAAGGCAAAACTTGTCTATGACTCTCATGAGTATTGGCGAGACAAAAACTGGAACTTAGATAAATTTTTTTACCGCAATATAGGTAAGGCATATATTAGGCTGTTTGAGCCGGTATTAGTAAGGAAAGCATCATCGGTTATGACTGTAAGTCAAGGTATTGCAAATCAGTTAAAGGTTGACTTAAAGCTGAAAAAAACTCCGGAGGTAGTAGCCAATTATATCAATAAGCAAAAACATAAAAAATCATCTGTTTTGAAAGATAGGCTAAAGCTAAAAAAGACGGACAAAATAATAGTTTATACAGGGAATGTTTCAAGAGGTAGGGGCCTAGAAAAATTGATTGAGGCAACAATAAAGCTCCCGGCAAATTTTTTTACAGTTATTATTGGACAGGGGAATTACCGCGATCAACTAATCGAGAAAGTCAAGGCACAGAAGTTAGAATCTAGAATTAAATTTGTAAATCGCGTTCCTTATGAAGATATTGTTAAGTATAATTCCTCGGCTGACTTAGGTGTTGCTCCTATTGAAAATGTTTCTTTTTCTTATTACCATTCAGCACCTAACAAACTATCAGAGTATATAATGTCAGGAATTCCTGTGGTCGTTTCAGACTTTCCGGAGATGAGACGGGTTGTAAAAAAATACAAAGTAGGAGCAACCGTTGACCCCGATAATGCTGAGAACATAGCAAAAACTATTAGAGAAGTAATAAAGAATAAAGATGAGTACGAAAAGAACACAAAAATTGCTGCCAATGATTTAAATTGGGAAAAAGAGAGCCATAAATTAATAAAAATTTATAGCCAGCTATAAACCTTTAGGTAAAAATGACAATGCAGGAAGGGCTGACAAAAAAAAGAAAATATGACAGGGTCCCACTTTTTGATTTTATTCGGGTTATCGCTGTTTTGATGATAATATTTGTTCATATATTCCAAAGATATCAACTCGAATATGGTTATCCTTTTGGTATAAACAATTTTTATTGGGTTTCAATAGGCGGTTTAGGCGTCACTTTACTTGTTATATTGAGCGGGGCAGTACTCCAGTATAATTATGGTGATAAAAAAATTAATTATTGGCAGTTTGTTTTTCGAAGAATAAAAAGAATTTATCCGGTTTACTGGCTAAGCATATTTTTTACTTTAGTTTTATTTGGATTCGCCTTAGCGATAGACAAAACATTTTGGCAGCTGATTCTTGATATTAGTGGCTTCTTGGCTTTTTCTGGTTCCGAGTGGATTAATTTTATCTTACCGACAGGCTGGTTCATCGGTCTTATCGTTAGCCTTTACTTTTTCTATCCTCTCTTGAAAGACCTATTTGAAAAATACAATATTACTATGATTTTGATAATTTTATTTATAGTTGAAGTAATCTCAAGATACTATATAGGAAAATATTTTGATGGTTCTGCTGGCTCTAGACCCCTTGATTGGTTTCCTCTTTGTCGTGCCTTTGAATTCGGCCTAGGAATTTATGTCGTAAGTAATAAAAAATTGATGTCATTCATTTCTTCAATAAAAACAAACATAGATAAACCGGTAGCCTATTTGAGCGAATTATCTTTTGCGGCTTATTTGATACATTATCCTATAGCAAGACTGGCAGAAATTGCTTCTCAAAATATAATGGCTTATACGGTAAAATTATTGGTTGTGACGATGGTTTTTAGCTATGCAATTTATAATTTAGATAAATTGATTCAAAAGAAAATCAATTTTAGAAAGGACTCTTTGCATTATTTATGAAAGTAAAATTTTCAATTATTACCCCCACATTCAACCGAGCGGCTTCTGGTTTCCTCAGAGAGTGTATTATAAGTGTCCGGGAACAAACTAGAGGTAATTATGAATACGAGCATGTAATAGTTGACGATGGATCGACCGACGAAACCGAAAAATATATAAAATCCCTAAAAGATAACAATATTCAGTATATCTATCAAAAAAATGCAGGGACGGCTAGCGCAACCCGGACAGGCATCAACGCCACAAACGGTGATTATATAATTATCTTGGACGACGACGACTTGTTGATGGAAGACAGCTTAAAGAAGCGCCTCCAGTTTATTGAAAAAAACCCCAAAGTTGACTTTTTTTATGGCAACGCTCAATGGATTGACAAAAACGGATTCTTGATAAAGCCTCTCTTCAACAGTAAATATTACAACGATCATCAATACGAACGTTTGTTAATAGAGAATTATATCAACGCTGGTACTCCTACAGCAAAAAGTTGGTTGTACAAAGACATCAAATGGCCAAGTTGGCTAGAAAGATCTCAAGATTATTTTATGTGGCTTGAAGTTTTTAGACCAGAACGAAAAACAAAAATCGGTTATCTGGATGAGCTCTTAGTAAAATACCGGTGGCATCAGACGGCTTATACCAGTGCAATTCATGGCGATAAAGAAAAAATTAAAGAAAAAGAACTTTTAAATTTGAAAATAAAGAAACTGCATCCGGACAATATGGTTTTTATGGCAGACCAAGCAAAACAAAAAATCACGGAGATAAATAGGATAAACGAAAATTTCCAAGAAGAAACTAGCGAGCTAACAAGGCAATTGTTTTTGACCAGGGAAGAACTAGGATGGTTTCGAATGTCTCGGGCGATAAAAGTTGCTTTGAAGATTAGAAAGTCGGTAAGGGGGGCCAAAGACAAAGCGAAAATGATGCCTCGGATATTTATTAGCAGGACATGGATGTTTTTGCCCGCTAGCCTTAGGAAAACCTTAAAAAGTATATTGAAGAAAAAGACGAAAACAAAAATTGTCGACAAGGATAAATGGCCTGCTGGGGAGCCCTTGGTTAGCGTTGTTACCCCGTTTTATAACCATGGGGAAACTTTGCCAAGTACAATTGATAGTGTCTTAAATCAAACTTTTCAGAATTTTGAATACATTATAGTTAATGACGGTTCCAACGATGAGTTCAGCGTAAATGTTATAAAAAGTATAAAACATCCTAAAATTCAGGTTATAAATCAAGTAAATAAAGGCAAAGGTTCGCCGGCAGCGGCAAGGAATGTAGGCATAAAAAAAGCAAAGGGAAAGTATATTATGTGCTTGGATGCTGATGATATACCCGACCTTTATCTAAAAAGCGGTTTCTATAATGGAATCCGACCCCATGATTAGTGTTGTGGGTTGCAACATGAAAACTTATGGAGTGGTTGAAAGGGTTTATAACTTCGGTCCGTATGATGCTAAAACTATGTTGAGCCATAACTCTGTTTGTACTCCAGCCATCTTTAGACGAGAAGCTTGGGAAAAGACCGGAGGGTACAAAGGCGGAATAGGATATGAAGATTGGGAATTTTGGGTTAACCTGGCCGAGAACGGATGCTGGGGTAGGAATATCGGAGAAAATTTATTGAATTATAAAACGGTTTTAAGCTCACGATATACGAGCGATCAGGCCGATCATGGTAGCCACATTAAAAAAATAAGAGAATTACATCCAAACTATAAGGAAGAGGTAAGGAAGCTAAAAAGAATACGAGAAAAAAATAATATCTCTTATGAATATAAAGAAAGGTTTACTAACCTGGACTCGCCTAATTATTTTTTGCAACCAGACAATAGGAATAAAAATATTTTAATAGCCATACCGTGGATGCCTTTTGGTGGCGCAGAAACTTTGATCTATAACTTCACAAAAGAAATAAAAGACGATTACAACATTTCTTTTGTTACAGGGTTAGTTGGTGAAAATGAGTGGGAATACAAATTTAAAGAAATAACTCCGAATATATACCATCTTCATAATTTGTTTGGTCAAGATAAAAAAATGTATTTAGAATTTATCTCAAATTACATTAAAACAAGAAATATAGACATATTGCACATAATACATACTAATTATGTTTTTGAGATGCTGCCAGAACTTAAAAGGAAGCATCCGAATTTGAAGGTAATTGTTACTATGTTCAATGATAAGGTCCAGTACTTTGGAGAGTCTCTAAAACTTGAAAAAGTGGTT
>CAZSLQ010000051.1:3323-7488 GCA_964607885.1 uncultured Pseudomonadota bacterium | reverse complement strand
TTACACATTCCGCTTATACTTGCCGCATTTATTATGTTAGGCATAAAACCGCTCATATCCGGGCGGGAAGTTTTTCCACAATTTAGTTTTTGCAGTAGTTTTATGGTCTTAATTGCAACAGCAATTGCAGTTTTATGTCTAAAGTTGAGTTACAAACTTGCAACTAAAAACAAACTTTGGTGGTTCGGGTTTTATATGTTAATCCCAATAATTACCCTGCTTTATTTAAAGTAATCGATTTTCATCGCTTTGCGAACCTTATCCATAGTCTGCGCAGCAACTTGTCTTGCTTTTTGAGTACCCTGTAAAACAATTTTCATAACTTGAGCCGGGTCGCCTGCAAGTTGCTCTCTGCGCTGACGAATCGGTCCAAGTAGTTCCTGCAAAATATCATTTAAATGTTTTTTTACCTTAACATCCCCCAGTCCCCCACGTTTGTAATGTTCTTTAAGATCATGTACCCGAACTTTATCCGGATCAAAAACATCAAGATATGAAAATACAACGTTACCTTCAACTTTTCCCGGATCTTCAACTTTAAGGTGCCCTGGGTCTGTGTACATACTCATAACTTTTTTTTGCAAAACATCGGCAGAGTCTGACAAATAAATTGCATTACCAAGAGATTTTCCCATTTTGGCAGCTCCATCGATTCCGGCAAAACGTGCGCCCTCTTTTCTGACCAGAGTCTTCTCCCACAGGAACAAGGTCGGCATTAAAAACAGTTATATCTGCAGCCTGGCTAACGGGATAACAAAGAAATCCGGCAGTAACATTTGTCCCATAACCTTTTTGTTTAATTTCATCTTTTACTGTTGGGTTCCGCTGCAATCTGGCAACCGTTACAAGATTCAGATAAAAAACAGTTAAATCTGCAATCTCCGGAATCATTGATTGGATAAAGATTGTCGAGATATTCGGATCAATTCCAACCGCCAGATAATCGCACGCGAGCTCAAAGATATTGGCCCTAACCTTTCCAGGATTTTCAAAGTTATCGGTTAAAGCCTGAACATCGGCAATTAAAATATACTGCTCGTACTCGTGTTGCAATTTAACTCGATTTTGCAATGAACCCACAAAATGTCCAAGATGTAGCGGACCTGTTGGTCTGTCACCCGTTAAAATAATTTTTTTATTACTCATTTTAATCCCTCTTCTAAAATAAAAATTTGTTTTTATCGTGAGATCATATAGAGTATATGCAAAAACAATTTAATTAAAATCCGCAAGCTAATTATGAGAATAATAAGCAGATTTTTTGAATTAGGCTTAAGAGGCTGCTCCCAGGCACTAAATCGCCGAATAAAGAGACAAATATTCAGGCTTTATTATCCTAAGCAACAAATTTCAAGCTTTGATACAAGCTTTTTAGAAAAAATAATAGAATCGGAAGAGTTTGCAAATTATCTTCCACAAAAATTTAACGACAACAGTTGGGTAATAAAGCAGGCTAATTTGGCAGCAGCAGGCTGTTTTAATATCTTGGGTTCCGGAGAAAGATGTTTTAAAAATATACCTTGGCAAAAAGATTTCAAGGCTATCGAGCTTAAAAGCGGTTGCAAATCACATTGGCAAGATACGCCTAACATATTTTATCAGGATATACATATTTCCTGTCCTGACAAAATTGGGTCTTGCCAATACAATCCGGATGTAAAAACACCTTGGGAGTTATCAAGATTTCAGCAAATTTTTATTCTAGGTAAAGCTTATGAGATCTCAAAAAAAAATAATGATCTAGATTCGTGCGCCAGATATAAAGCCGCTTTTGAAAATCAGGTAACAGATTGGATTTTACAAAACCCATTCCCCTATGGTGTAAACTGGGTATGTCCTATGGATGTGGCGATCAGAGCTATAAATTTGATTTGGGGGTCTTATTTTTTCAAAGATATCTCGATAAATTCTAAAAATTTGTTACTCGAATCTTTACTTAATCATGCAAAATATCTTGAGTGGAACTGGGAAACGTCAGACAAACCTAACAATCATTACATCTCCGATTTAGTTGGATATTTATACTTATGTATTCTTTTTAATTTTAAAAGAAGCTCTTGGTGTATAAAAAAAATTCTTGAACAGTTCTTTCACCAAGTCAATACTGACGGCACATGCTATGAGGGTTCAACGGCCTATCATACTCTTGATACCGAACTTTTTTTACATTTTAAACTGATCTGTCAGACTCTCAAAATTTCACTACCTGCAGAGTTTTTGAGCCGCTTTGAAAAAATGGTAGAATTCTTGAAGGCTTGCACAATTCCGGATGGACTTGTTCAAATCGGCGATAATGACGGAGGGGAAATTTTAACAGGAGTAGCGATAAAGAAAGATGTTTATGAAAATTATGTTAAAAATTATCCTGATTTTGGGATTGCGATAATAAATAAGTCCGGTTGGCATATAACACTTAGATATAATACATTTATAAAAAAACAACCCTCAGGACATTTCCACCAAGATGCTCTCTCTGTAACTCTATGCGTTGACGGTACCCCTATTCTGGTAGACCCCGGCACTTACCTTTACACCGGAAATAGTTTTTGGCGAAACAAGATGCGTAGTTGGAATATGCACAACACGTTTAACATTTTTAATTCAGATAAAATAGAAGGGGATCTGTTTCAACTGCCTATTAAGCAGCAAGCGGGATTCGCCCAGATACGTGAATCTAAAAACTTGATCCTGATAAACGCCATTGACCAAAAAAGTAATCATTCAATCGCAAACAGAGCACTTGAATTTGATATAAAAACCAAGAGTTTAACAATTGAAGACTGGTGGAATGTAAAAAGCAAGATAAACAGTGAATGGAATTTAATTTTTAATCCTGAGCTTAAACTTAAGAAGAAAAAATATTTTTGTTGGGTTATTGAAAGGGAAAAAAATCCCTTGTTAGAAATATGTTCTAATTTAGAATTTAACTTGAACAGCGGAGTTTATTCAAAAAGTTACGGACTCATAAGCGTTTGCCCAAAACTTACCTCAACAAAATTTGTTTTAAATGAAAAACAAAAAATAATCTTACGCCAATTAACATAAACTTAACAGTGGGCCGGCATGCATTAAAAGATTCTGCTTTTTACCAAAATTATGCTCCGGGGTATGGAATATTAAAATTCCATTATTTCCATGCTGCATATTCCAAGATAAAAAAGCAGGATTCTTTATTCCTAAAGCTTCACCTAACTCAAGTATTTCATTTTCATCTGGCTTATTGCTACCTTTTCGCCTTAATCCATTTCTTATAAAATGCTTAATTTGCGAGTTAAAACAGGCACAACGCATATCTGTATGAAAATTTTCAGGTTTACTCCAAACATCTTGCGAGTGAAATTTACACTCATCACAAGAGTATCCCGCAACACCTTTTAAGCAGTCAAAATCAGGATTATCAACCAAATAGACAGCTTTATCAAAACCAAAAACATCATCGTGAGAGATATGGTGCAAAACTATTTCAGGTAAATCTTGAACCTCATAATGTAACAAAATCTTCCTTGGAATCTCCGCAAGGGTACCAAGCAGCTTGCCATCGTCCAAATCAAGCTCATGATCCATCACTCATCCTTTCATTAAAACTGAATGATTCAAACACCTTCATCTTCAACTTTAATAATTTTTTCAAGATGGAACAAGAAATAGGAAAAAATGATACAAAAAATGAATTTAAGCAATAACTTTCTCAACCAACTTATCAAGAGCTATACCATGTGAGGCTTTAACCAGAACCAGAGAACCCGGACGATCAAGTTGTTTCTTCAGTACATTGACAGCATCACTCCAATGTTCAACCCAAATTACCGGAATGCCAGGGGATATCATACCCTTTGTATATTTGGTAAGATTGCCAACCAAAATTATATAATCTATATTCGAAATCTTATTAAGAAGCTTGCCGAGATTTCTGTGCCAATAAATTTCACGTCTTCCAAGCTCAAGCATATCCCCTAAAACTACAATTTTTTTACCTTTGTTATCCACCCGGGAAAACAAAAATCGAGAAGCGAGGTCAAATGCGGTAATTGCAGCTTTCATACTCTCGGGGTTTGCATTGTAACAATCGCTAATCACAACCCCTAAATTATTTTTAAGTTTTTTTTGTTCAAATCTGTTATCAAAGCTGGAAAAAGCTTCTAAACCCTTTATAACTGACGAAAAT
>CAZSLQ010000051.1:0-3313 GCA_964607885.1 uncultured Pseudomonadota bacterium | reverse complement strand
TCCCCTGATTTATGTTATTGAATTTTATTTTTGCTTTTTGTCCATACCATTTTAAAATAAATTCCGCAACAAGTTCACCCGACTCATCTTTTGTAATACTAATTTTTCTTGCTTGAACCCTATTTTTAGTTTTAAATCCAAAGGTTGAAATCGGATGCTGATAGCAGGCATTAATTAAAAGGGACTGGTCGCCAAAGATAATGCCAACTTCTCTATCTTTAAAATTTTTAAACAAAAGTCGCTTTTCATTTGCAATATTCTGCAAAGAACCAAACTGGGACACATGGGAATATGAAATACGTGTTATTAAGCCTATTGTCGGTAATAAGATATCTGTTTTTACTGCCATCTCTCCAGGCTCGCTTATGCCAACTTCAAAAGCCGCCACCTTACAAGATCGTTTAACATTTAAAATATTTGCACAAAGCCCAATAAAGGTATTCTGATTTTTCATTGATATATAAAAAGGACTATCGGTCTGTTTTAAGATTGAACGTAAAATCTCTTTGGTGCTAGTTTTACCAATCGAACCGGTTATACCCACAACAGGAATGTCCAGAGTCGAACGCCAAGCCTTTGCCATAGTAACAAGAGCTTGATATGTGTCGGAAACAACAATTACCAATCTATCGGAGAAGTCCAAACTATTTTTTATTTGTGTATAATCTCTGTTAACGACAAAAGCTCCTGCACCATTTTCCAAAGCCTGCGCTAAAAAATCATGTCCGTCTACTTTTTGCCCCTTAAGAGCAAAAAATATGGAGTCCTTAGCTACAGCACGACTATCAAATGAGATCTCAACCTCTTTTCCGGAGTTATGAAAAAACCACTCCGAATCAAGAGACAAAGGCATACCCTTACAGAAAAATTTCGCATCCGGAACAGCTTTTAATAAAAAGCCTTTACTCAGTAACATAATCTAAATCTCCAATTTTTTAATTTTTTATAATCTATAAGAAACCAAAATTATACCAAATCTTAGATTTTTAAGAAATATGAGGAAAAACAAATATTGTATTTTTAACGTTTTTTTATATGTTTAGGTGAAAAAAATCAAAAATAACCCCCTTTTTTAATCCACATTGTAAACAAATGTAAAATAATTGACTTTAATTATTGCAAAATAGTAAAATAAATGTAGAACAAGATTGAAATGTCTATGTTTATTTAGAAAGGAGAAACAGTATGAAAAAGCTTTTCATGTTACTTGTTTTAGGCGGATTGTTGGCCTGCGCTTCTGTTTATGCGCAAGAGGAGGAAGAAGACTTCAAAATCCAGATGGATGATGAAACTACATATCCAACAGATGAAGAGGATAACTTCAGAATTGGATACGTAGATGACTGGCCAGATGAAGAATAAAGCAAAAACGTAGTACTATTAAGAAGGGGTGGATATAAATCCACCCCTTCTTAGCATAAGAAAGGGTAGGTATGATTTTTAAAAAAATTCTAAAATCAACATTAATCTTAACACTTACATTAATATTTCTAGGTCACGCCGAAAATGTCATTTATGAAAAACCAATAAGTGGGGACGATTACTCATGCAAAATCTGGACCACAAATCGAATATACGACGGAACATTCCCCGATGCTAAAAACCAATCTCCCCAGAAATGGTATTTTAATATAGCATTTTTCAACTCAGATAACAGATTGGAAAAAGCATTCTCTTTTCCTGCAGCCTTGCTAATTCGAGAAGATGAATTTGAGCAATTCTCACCCAGGTTAATAGGTTTTATGCCTAGAAAAAATTGGGATCGAGAATTTTTAACAATAGAAGATAATGGGTTATACAAATATCAAATTTGGGCCGAGAAGGATGATAAGGACAAATTCCATATGTCTGTAGATTTTGGTAAACGAATCCCTCTTTTTGTTTCATCAGAAAAAACAAAACTCGACTTAAAATACAATCCACGTGCAGATGAAAGTGGTAATATCTATTTTAGAGTAGTCACAGAAGAGGGAGCACAACCCAAATTATTAAAATGGAATAGTACAACCGAAAAAGTAGAAACCTGTAAGGGAACAGACGCTCGAGAGGTTTCATTCGCAGATCTAGACTTGGAAAATCCTTCAGATGATGACATTGAAATAATCGATCCTTTAGCGATAAAAGAAAGATTCTTCCTAGATGCTTATAAGAGCTACGGAACGGAAGCGCAACCTGTTAGCAAAGAAGACATAAATTTTCTTGAAAATTTTTATCAGATGGCAATCGGAAAAGTTATTGCACTAAATAAGCTCTATCAATCCGGAGAAGAACCGGTTACAGAATTTGCTTTAACATCTAATCAAAAAAGCTTCTTAAGAAATACCATAATCGAGATGGCCAATGCCTATGAATCCAAAAAGGATTTAATCAGAGAGTTGAAATTGGTTATGCGCGAAAAAGGCATTATGAGTATACTAAAAAAATGGCTAACCAACCTTGAATTCGATGCGATATTAGCCGCTTTAAATCCACAATCAGGTGGAGGTGGTGTTATCTCTAAATTTAATCACAACGGAAAAACCGAATTTAAGGATGGCCAAATAGTTTTAGCTCTTGGTTATTATCGAATGTTAAAAGATAAATGTAGACGAGGGTTTGACAAAAACATGTGGGAAGATTACTCAAATAAAAAAGAAAAGTCCCTCAGACGAGCTATTCAAGGATATAGTAAAAAACTTCTCAAAAATGAATCTCTCCTTAAAAGCGCGTTTAGCGACTTCCAGTCAATTAGGGAACAAGCCGATTGGCCAGAATGGTTTGATAAAAATAGAAATGTAACGATAGAATTACTATTCGACTACCTTGCATCCTTACGTTTGAAAAAACTAAATGATCTTTTAGAAAAATTCATTTCTTCAAAAATAAAACGTACTAGAATGCTTCAAATTATAGACCTTTATAAAAAGTCAAACTTATACAGCGGAGCAAAAGAAACTAAATAAAATCAAAAAGCCCCGATTTAAAAAATCGGGGCTTAAATCTAATCCTGGCAGTACCTATTTTACCGGTCAGTCTCCCGACAAGTATCTTCGGCGTAGTAAGCTTAACTGCCGTATTCGGAATGGGAACGGGTGTTTCCCTACTACTATGGCCACCAGGAAATTTTCAATCTAGTATCCAGAAAACTGGATACCCTGATAATTTACAAATAAATTTCAATATATTCTTTGGTCAGTTACAAGGGGTTTTACCCCTTGTAACTGATTTAAACTAGATACTTGGATCAACCAGACAGCGATTGGAGAACGAATTTAGTAGTGTAGATAAAACATTCGGTTTATTAGTACTGGTTAGCTGAACACATTACTGTGCT
>CAZSLQ010000050.1:6395-7511 GCA_964607885.1 uncultured Pseudomonadota bacterium | reverse complement strand
GAGACAGACGCTCTACCAACTGAGCTACATCCCCATTAACTTAGATATTAGATATTATATAGCAATATTGATTTTAAAAGCAATATGATGCCTAGTAATATTTTTTTTGCTTTGAAAAAACATTATGCTAAAATATTTAAAGTTTTAGAAAATTAAAAGGAGTTTGTGTAATGTCGAAAAAATTTTTTATTTTATTTTTATTATTTCTTTCATCACCTCTCGTTCATGCATCTGAAATTGATCTCAATAACCTTGATGCTATATTAGAACAGACTTCCAGTGAAAATAGTAATGTCACACGGCTACAAGATGAGCTTTTTCTTGACATTGTACAGATAGAATTACTTGAAGTTTTCATTTTTTCGATGACTAAGGTCATTCATAAATTGGGACATACAATTACCGCGGAAGCTTTATTTGGCACCGATGATTCAACCCAAATTCATATAGGCATAAGAAACTGGGAGGGAATAAAAAAACTTTTTTCACATGGCAACATGCACATTTATGAAACTGAGTGTTGGCATAGGAACTTTGTAATGCATAAACACCGTAAAGATACCAACTCTATACACCCGGATTTAAAATTAGGAATTGTTAAAGCTGCAGGAGGATTATCTTCGGCGATATTGGCTTATAGTTTGCTAGTAGCAATAGCCGCATATTCTTCATATTGCGATGGAAGAAATTTATACGAAATAATGTTTAAAAGCTTTATAAATGGAACCAGCCCATTTGAACACATTCTAAGTGCCAAAAATTTAACATATCGAAGTAAAAAAATTTTATTGAACTCCGTATTTGTAGTATGTTTGGCATTAATTTATAACATTTTTATTGCGTGTACCCCCTACCGCTCCAATGATGGAAGCGAGATATGGGAAAAATGCATGAATGTTACCGGAACACCACTCAAAATCGCCAATATTGTATCAACTTTGGGCGCATGGAGCTGCTGGATTTTTCTAATAAAAAAATATTGCCAAGCACGCAAAGAACTTTCTCCTGAAGATTCAAAAATCGCACCCGTGGAAGCAATTATATCTACGATTTTAAGTTATAGCCAACTTATTCCTAAGTTTTAATGTCCTGTCCCGGAATGGGTTAGACTTTGGC
>CAZSLQ010000050.1:5686-6385 GCA_964607885.1 uncultured Pseudomonadota bacterium | reverse complement strand
CAGGCATCGGAGGCTCTTCATCTTCCTCCGGAACGTTGTGTTCTGCCTCCGCATCTTTTTTTTCAGGATTTGTCTGAGATGTTGAGGCACCTTGCGAAGAACTCGCTACAATTTTTTTGACACATACGTATCCCAATGCAAATACAGGAATTCCCACTATTACCACGGGAATTGCTGTAATCAATGCTGCAGCACCTCCCGCTAATGCATCACCTCCCACGCTAGCTTGACTTGCCAATGCAGCGGCGGCGGTTTCGGCTGCAGGACCTCCTGCCAGTATTATCGCTTTTAGCGCAGCTGCCGATGCAAGTTGAGCCTTACCTGCTGCTACCGCCGCTATAACGGCATCAATAGCAACTCCGTGACCCAACACCTTTGCTCCCTGCCTTGCACCATCTTTTGCCAACTTAACGTCCTCATCCTCTACACCCCCCATAAGTCTAATTTTAGAACGTAAAATATATGCCCCATTATCTAATTGGTTAACAGAAATGTACCCTGTTCCATATAGCTGCCTGAAAAGATTGTCCTTTTGGTCATCGGTTAGTTCGATCGCTTCATTTTGAATTAGTTGATCAAATTGTTCAGTAGTTAAAAAAATTATTTTAGGGCTATTCCTACCTAAGAATTTCGCCAACTGCTCATCGGACATCTCTCTCAGCAATTGATCACAAAAACAGTTTTCTATATCATAGATTT
>CAZSLQ010000050.1:3206-5676 GCA_964607885.1 uncultured Pseudomonadota bacterium | reverse complement strand
TCCATCTTTAAGAACGTGAAACCCATAGATATCTTTATAAAGTCTGATTTCACCCAACCCGGTTGGAACAAATACCTCACACCCGGAAAATTCGATAAAACAGTATAAATTTGTGAAAATAATAACCAATAACAAAGTTGTTTTTAAAAAGAATTTCTCCATAACTACTCTCTCCTTGGCTTAAAAAATAAAACAAAAATACTCCATTCCACCAAATTTATTCAGTAGGTAAAATACCAATCTTTACCGCTTCTACAATCTGTTGTTCTAATCTCTCGGTGAGAGTTTTTTCACTCATTTCACCTTCATCGGATGAAATAAAATCGGGCTCCGGTTGCATCTCCGCCGGATCAAGTCCCAAAATTCTCACATCTTTAAATTGCCGGATTATACGCTCATATAAACCTCTGTCAACAGTAGAAACCCTTATTATATTATTAGCAAAAGCTTGCTCAACTATTTCTTGAATTTGTAAAATTGGGTTCTGATTTCCAGGGGCTCCATTTGTCTGCTGTTCTGAAAAAAATCGCATCTCAAATTGAAGCGATTCCTTTTCAAATTGGAGCTTGGGTTTGGGTTTTCCCGGTATAAATCCGGATGACGAACCTGTAATAAATGCCCTGAGGTACGAGGCCAATAAGCCCAAAATAATCGCAATTATTGTTGCTATTACAATTACTTTCAAAACCAAATAACACAAAGTTATTTTTGTCCACAATTTACGAGCATACGCTTCAGCATTACTCTTTGCCAAAATAATTTTAATAACATTCTCTTGTGAGTGCTGTTTGGCTAAAAGCTCTTGCATACAGATTAGAAGCCTTTTAACATCATACCGTAAATCTTCATTATCACTTAATAACTCTACAACTTCATCGTATTGATAATTTTGCTGCAAAAGTTCACTATTACCCCTTACAAGAATTTTAATTGGTAAGTTGCTCAGATTTTTTTCCGAAACATTTGCCAACAGACAACCAAAATAATTCCAGGATGTCATACTCATAATGCACAGAAAAAATGTACAAAAATTAATACTGCACAGCAAAGGACCTTGACCATTCACTACGCTCCCTTTCCCATAGACCCATTTTTTGCAAGCTATCCCTTGCTTTATCAATTACTGCCTGAACAATTTCATGAGTCAGCATCATAGGCTCTTGCCTTCGAGCATTTATAATCATCTCCTCGGCAATAAACTTTATGGCCCGTGGGGAAAAATCTTTAAGATTTTCCACATATTTTCCCATGAAGTTATTAATCTCCGGATGAAAACCAACCAAAAAATCCTGATTCTCTTTTGCAAACTTTGATAAATACATCGAAAAAATTTTTTCTCGTTCCGACGCCTCCGGCAAGGTAAATTCAATATTTATCCCAATTCGATTAGTAATTGCATCATCAAGCTTAAATGGCTGATTAGTTGCAAAAATGAACATGACTCTCTTTTGCGACTGGTCTGACACAAGGGATAAAAATGTATTGATGAAATCCTGAGTTTTTTTGGACGTTGTTGGTAGTTTCCTATTTGCAAACAACGACTCAACCTCATCAATAAAAACAACAAGCCCCTTTTTACTTCTTTGCGCCCACCTTATTAATCTTCGCAATTCATTATTTGCATCATTTGGATTTGTAATCTTTGCAAACTCCGAACCGGATGTTAAGGCATAGTCAAGCCCTGAAGAATATGCCAACGCCTTTACAAAAGCAGTTTTACCCGTTCCCGGCACTCCATAAAAAAGAACGTTCGGTAACGATTCATCGTATTTTCTTGCATCTTGTACACGTAACAAAAGATCTAATAATTGTTTTTGAAGTAACGGTGAAAAAATTAAATCATCCACACAGGCCGACTGCTTGGTCTTAAAAAATTCAAATAATCCGGAGCTGGAAGTCTCGCTTATAACATATGGTCGGGTTAGATAATTTATAAGAAGGGGTAAGCCATATTTAAGAATGTATATACATAAAGCAATTGTTATTATTGCTATAGAAATTTTCACCAAAAGCCCGGTATCCCCTAATGTTTTTCTTAACTCTTCCCAATTAATTTCCGTAACTTTAAACCTCCCCTCATTTATTACTCTCGCTTTTGCTTCAGAAACTTTTATCTTTTCCTCTAGCGTCTCTTTACTCTTCCCGGACAATATGGATGCAGATATTTTTTCGGCTATTTCTTCAGCTTTTATACACTCTTCTGCCACTTCTGCCCTAAGCTGCGCACTCAATCTATCATACTCCCTAGTCAACCCTTCTGCTGCACCCTGAAGTTTACTAACATCTGAAGATACTTTGCTTAGCATCTCCAAAACGCCGGCGGCCATTTTGTGAGCCTCCAATGCCTTTGCATTGCCACCCTCAGCTATACCCCTGGATTGATTAATAAGCCGAACATTTCTTTCGGATTCTGCAAATACCTCCTTTGCCCTTGCTAATGCGGCATCAAGTTGACCTTGCATTTTTGCAG
>CAZSLQ010000050.1:1971-3145 GCA_964607885.1 uncultured Pseudomonadota bacterium | reverse complement strand
ATATGGTTTAATACGGAATATCTTTTGCACCAAAAACAGGATTCTGGTAAAATGTCTTAACAAATATTGGGGTGTTTTATGGTAAAAGTAGAATTTCATAATTTAAAGACGGTCAAAGACGACATGCTTGAATTTGCAGTAATCTGCTCTGAATTCAAATCGCAGTGGATTTGGGTAAAACATAAAAAAAGAGATACCTGGGAAATTCCCGGAGGACGTAGGGAACAGGGAGAAGATATTTTAAACACTGCGAAAAGAGAACTTTTTGAAGAGACAGGGGCCGTTAATTTTGAAATCATAGAAGTCTGCGACTACTCTGTTACAAAAGATGGTCAAACTCGTTATGGGAAGCTTTGCTATGCAAAAGTTAGAGAGCTAAATAACAAACTTGAATTTGAAATAGAAAAAGTTAAGATTTGCGAAAATATCCCTACAGAACTCACTTATCCGCAGATTCAACCATTATTGCTTAAAAAAGTTATTCAAATAAAAGGGGAATTATGCGAATAAGAACACACGCAAACCCACTTTCTTGCACCCAACACTTCGAAAAGCTTGATGCAGAAAAAATTTTCCCTGAATTTTGTGGAAAGATTGATTTTGAGATAGGGTTCGGACAAAGTGATTTTATTCGCAACCACGCCAAAGCCCATTCTGACAGGTTAGTTGTGGGAATTGACGTTCGGAAAAAAACAGTTGATTTGATGCAGGAAAAAGTTGATCAGGAGAATATAAAAAATATTTTTTTGGCGTTTGGCAATGGAAGTATATGCCTAAATGAGATGTTTGACGATCATTCTGTTGATAACATTTTTATATTCCATCCAGACCCTTGGCTTAAACGCAGGCACAATAAAAGAAGACTGGTAAGCACAGAGTTCTTAGTAATTGCACAAAAAAAGCTTAAACCGGGCGGCAAGATTTATGTTTCGACTGATGTTGAGCCCTTATGGTTAGAGATGTGTAAAACATTTGAATCAAATCCGAATTTTACAAAAATTGAAGCCACCGAATTTTGGTTAAATTATTACAAAACTCGGTGGCACGAAATTAGCCAAGAAAAGAAGCGCCCAACATATTTTGGAACATTCAAGTTAAGATAATTTTACAAATACAGGCTTACGCTTTTCGAAATAAGTTATATATTTGAAACCAACTTTCAAAAGTTGTTCAA
>CAZSLQ010000050.1:0-1961 GCA_964607885.1 uncultured Pseudomonadota bacterium | reverse complement strand
TCTCTCCCCCTAGCTCTTTGTAGCGTTTAAGAGAGTCAAAATCCGGATGAGGGAAACCAAGTTTATAAAAATACCCGGCGGTATTTACCTCTATACCCTTCCCCTTCTCGATAACCCTTTTAAATATCTCGTCCAAAATATCACCAAATTCTGAGTATTTTAAAGACTTATCCGAGTATGGCACATAACGACAAAGATATCCTATGTGCCCCACAACATCAAAATCATCAAATTTATCAACCGACTCGTAAATGGCATTTAAATATCTTTGAAAAACCTGTTTCTTTGTACCACTCTCGTGAAAATCTTTATGACATATATCAACGTTATCCACAACGTGAATTGAATTTATAATAAAATCAAAATCATAACTTTTTATAATCTCACTTGACTTAGCGGCTGCCTGCGGTTGATACCCTACCTCCATCCCCTTAAAAATTTTTATTTTACCATCAAACTCTTTACGCATATCATCTAAATACTTAGAACGTTGCGCAAAATCGAAAGAAAAATCTATCTTAGACCCCGGATAATCAAGATCTAGATGATCGGTAAATACCATCCCGCCTAGTCCAGCTTCAATAGCGCTTAAAATACCGTCTTTTACAGGCATCTGACTATCCACGGAAAAATTGGAATGAGCATGCGAATCTATAATGGATTTTAACACTGTATACCCCTTATAAAAAGCTATCATACAAAGAAAGTATATCACGAGTGAGGCGTAGATCAAAATGTTTAAGTTTTTAGAAAAATTAGCTGCAACCTGTGTAGCAGCAAAGACTGAAGACCTACCAACAAATTCAACAAAACAGTTGTTTCCTATATCTATTTCTGATATCATATTGATATCAATCGCATACCTGCTATTTATGAAGGACTGTTGTGAGTAGACTGAAAAAATTAATTCAAAAGATTTTTGCCAGACAACAAGTATCATACCAGGAGGCTGAAAAGATATTGTTTGAATTAGGGTACGAGCTTAAAGTAAGCGGATCACATCATGTTTTTAGAAAAGCAGGACATAAACATATAACACTTAAAAAGAGACCGCAACTGTTGCCATACCAAATAACTGATTTACAGGAGGTATTAACAGATCATGGAATCGAAGAAGAAATATAAAAGTTTAAAATATTACTTAAGTTTGCCTTGGACATATACGGTCGAACAAGCTAGTGATGAAAATAAAAATAGAATATATGTCGTTCGTGTAAATGAATTGCCAGGAATTTGCACAGATGCAACATCGCTTGATGAGGCAATGAAACTTATTCAAGAGCCTATGACTGCGGCATTCGAATTTTACATGGAAAATAATGAAGATATTCCGGAGCCAGTCAAAGAAGAAGATTTTAAGGGGAATATTGCTTACAGAACCACTAGCAGACGACATTACTTAATAAACAAAGAAGCAAAAAAAAGAGAGATGTCCTTAAGCCAGGTGATTGATAATATTGTTGATACTGTTTTGGTTTACAAAAACAAAGGCTAAATAAGTCGGACAGATTCATGTCAATAAATGGCGCTAGACAGACGAAGCCCTTCAAGGGCGAAGACTGGCAGTGCCGGCCATAGCTCTTCAGGAGCGACGGCTGGTGGAGGTAAGCGGATTCGAACCGCTGACCCTCCGCTTGCAAAGCGGATGCTCTACCAACTGAGCTATACCCCCTAAGATTTCAAAACTTTTTACATGAAATTAAGACTGGCCATGCCAGACGTAGCCCCTCAAGGGCGTAGTATGGTGGGCCTAAGTCGACTTGAACGACTGACCTCCCCGTTATCAGCGGGGTGCTCTAACCACCTGAGCTATAGGCCCGTAATGTAAATTTCATAGTTTATAATACAGAATTATACAAACAAAATATAACTCTTGCAAGAAGGATTACATCTTTGATACTCTAAATATGGAAATAAACGATTGGGTATGGGTAAAAAAGGGGAATATTATGACGAGAAAT
>CAZSLQ010000049.1:1076-7858 GCA_964607885.1 uncultured Pseudomonadota bacterium | reverse complement strand
TCACAGGTTCGAATCCTGTTTCGCCCACCAGTCTTCGTTCAGGAAAGTGTTAGTGAAAGCAAAGCTGAACTTCGACTGGCACGGCCAGTCTTCGCCCTTGTTGTCTCGTGGCTTCCAGCCTTTGCCCTATGTGGCTACGGCGGACAAAACGGATGGTACGGACTTTTGTCATCCTGAACTTGATTCAGGATCTAAATTTTGATTCAAAAATTGTGTTCCCCGATAGCTCAGTCGGTAGAGCAAACGACTGTTAATCGTTGGGTCGCAGGTTCGAATCCTGCTCGGGGAGCCACACATGTTGATCCGTAAAATTCAAGATAAAATCAAACGGTTTATTGGCTTCCAATCGTAGTTTTCGACCATTGAGGGTAAGGTTCTGGAAGACCAATTTTATTTTTTAGAATATAAAAGAGCCCCGGCATTTTTGTTTGCTAGGGCGTTGAATGTTGCTTTATTTTCCACAATACTTATAAATTTTGTTGATAAGTTCGTCTTTTTCAATGTATCCAGATTCCTTACCTGCCACTTTTCCGTTTTCTATAAACAAGAATGTAGGGATTGATAGGATATTGTATTGTGTTGCTATTTCTGAATCTTTAGTAATGTCTAGTTTTCCAAATTTCCTCCCCCTCAACTTAATAAAAAAATAACTAACGCTCATTTTATTTTACCTATATTTTAATTCAAAAGTAACGAAACGGACGGAATGGATAAAACCGATCGACCAAATACTAACAATTGGTATTATGGTAGATCTTAAGAGATAAAGAAATTGACACGGTCATTTCTTAGAAGTAATATTAACCCAAACTATATCAACGGAGATTGATATGAAGATGGATTGTTGCTCCAAGAAGCATATGTTGGAAGAATTAAGATTCACAATTGAATTTTTAAAGATAATAGCCGAGGAGAATAGGTTTAAAATTTTATGTATTCTTTTAAACCATGGAGAAAAATGTGTTTGCGAGATTTGGCAGTATCTTGAGCTTTCTCAAAATTTAACATCCCATCACCTTAAAACATTGAAAGATTTTGGGTTAATTCGATCTCGAAAAAAAGGTTTGAATGTATTCTATTCTATTGATGATAGGGCGGTAAAAAAATATAAGGATGTTTTGATTTATATATTAACCAAAAAGGAGAACCTGTGATTGTTAAAATTTTGGGAACCGGTTGTTCAAAATGTACACGGCTTGAAAACAATGTAAAAGAGGCTTTGAAGATAGTTGGATTAGATGCCAAAGTTTTAAAGGTAACTGATATTCAAGAAATTCTCTCGTATGGGATTATGAGTTCGCCAGCTCTTGTTATTAACGACAAAGTTGTTATGTATGGGCAGAATCCTTCAATCGAAGAAATTATTAAATTGATAAATGATAACAAGTAGAAAGGTATGATGTGAGTTTTTTTTATCTTGTACAATTATTTGCTGACTGGGTTACCTATAATTTGTTTTCACTTCAACAAAAAACGCTACTAGCTGATGCTGTTAATTTTTTTATCTTTGATACAATAAAAATATTTATTCTCTTATCTGTGGTTGTTTTTGTTGTATCTCTTGTTCGTTCATTTATACCACCAGAAAAAATACGTTTGATTCTTTCACATAAATATCAATTCACAGGGAACCTGATGGCAGCCTTTTTTGGAATAATCACGCCATTTTGTACCTGCAGCGCAATTCCTCTATTTCTTGGTTTTATTCAGGCAGGGGTTCCGCTTGGTGTTACATTTTCGTTTTTAGTTGCATCCCCAATGATCAACGAGGTTGCAATAGTTTTACTGCTTGGGTTATTTGGCTGGAAGGTGTCCTTAATGTATATTGCCAGTGGATATATAATTGCTGTGCTCTCCGGTTTTATAATTGGAAAACTTGGAGTTGAAAACTTGGTTGAGAGTATAGCAATAAATAAGACTCGAGTCGTTGTAAATAGCATGCAATTATCATGGGTACAACGTTTACGAGTAGCAAAAGATTATACTTACGAAATTCTTGTAAAAATTTGGCCTTATATCGTTGTGGGTGTTGGAATTGGTGCATGGATTCATGGTTATGTGCCGACAGATTTTATTACGCGCTATGCAGGTGGCAATTCTTTGTATGCTGTACCCCTTGTAACTCTGATAGGGATACCTCTCTATTCAAATGCTGCTGGGGTTCTCCCTCTTGTTTCGGTTTTGACCGAGAAGGGTGTTTCAATTGGAACGGCACTTGCTTTTATGATGGCGGTAACAGGCCTTTCCTTGCCTGAGTTTTTGATACTTAGGAAGGTGATGAAAGTTAAGTTGATTATTATTTTTGCAACAATTGTTGGCATTGGAATTCTATTTACTGGATATATGTTCAATTTTTTATTGGGTTAAAGGAGGTGTGTTATTGAAAAAATTTTAAGCCTAGACCTAGTAATCCTCTTTACATTTAATAAATTTATTTAAATTAAAGGAAATTCATGAAGATATTTTTTATTGCATTATTAGCAGTAAGTATTAATCCTCTTTTTGGGGGCTCCTGCTGTAATAATGGATCATGTTGCGATACGAAATCTTGTTGTAATGGTGGGTCATGCTGCGGTAATGACTCTTGTTGTACAAATAAGAGTAATACCCCTGTATCTGTTAATAACAAGGATTCCAAGAATATCATCAAAGAGGCATACGGCAAAGTTGCCACTCAAAGTGGATCTGCTTGTTCGCTCGGTGGTTGCTGTGGGAGTATAGGAGGGTGTTGTGGCGGTGGTGCACAACTTTCTGAAGATATTGGATATACAAAAGAAGAATTAGAAAAATTGGCCGATGCCAATTTGGGACTTGGGTGTGGAAATCCTACCAATCTTGGACAACTAAAAGAGGGCGATACAGTATTGGATCTTGGTTCTGGTGCTGGATTAGATTGCTTTCTCGCTGCAATAAAAGTAGGATCATCGGGAAAAGTTATCGGCGTTGATATGACGCCAGAGATGATTAGTAAAGCTCGACAAAATGCTCGTAAATACAAACTAAACAATGTTGAGTTTCGTATGGGTGATATAGAGGAGCTACCTGTTGAGAATGGTGAAGTTGACGTGATTATGAGTAATTGCGTTATTAATCTTGCTCCCAACAAAGAAAAGGTATTTCAGGAGGCGTACAGAGTGTTAAAGTCTGGGGGCAAAATGACCATCTCAGATGTTGTGTTGACTGGCAACTTAACTCAAAAACAAAAAAATGATGAAAAATTATTGTGTGCCTGTGTGAGTGGTGCAATATTAAAGGATAAGTATTTGTCTTTGCTGAAAAAAGCGGGTTTTGATGTAAAAATAATCGACGAAGATAAGAATATCAGCCAAAAATGGTTTGGGAACAAGGATTTGCCAATAGCAAGTTTATTGTTTGTTGCAACTAAAAAATAGACATAGACAGTTATTATAAAATAATGGGGTTGTGTTTTACCACGAGATTTTATCACAACCCCTACAAAATCAAGATATCCAAATTCTTAGGTAATACATACCAGCCAAAATAAAAATCAGCGCAACCATTACGTGTAGGACTTTTTCCAATTTCTGGATAATAGTAAAGGTTAATCCAATTTTGTGAACCCCATAGGCAAGAAGAAATGCAAATATTACAATGGGGATTGCGGTTCCCAGCCCAAATACAGGTGCCAAAAAAAGTCTTTCAGGTGAGCTTAATATAAGCGGTATGAGTACGCCAAAAAAAAGAGCTGCACTATAAGGGCAAAATGCGAAGGCCAAAATCATACCTAAAAAAATGGAACCAGTGTAGCCACGCGTTGCTAACGCTTGCTTAAAGGCTTCCAGTTTTCCAGATCTGTTTTTGTGTCCAATACCGATTCCCGTTAACATGATACAGCCAGCAGTTATTAAGATTGGCCCTAACAATCTTTCACCCCAACCGCGAAAAATATTGGAAACTACAATTGATGATGCACCATAATATACAATTGTAGCAACCAATGTATAGCTGATGATTCGGCCAAAAGCAAACCATAAACCGTTAAGAATAGTGTTTTGAGCACTGCGAATATTTTTGGAGAGATATGCAATAGCTGTTATGTTGGCAAATAATGGGCATGGGCTAATTGATGATAAGATGCCCAATAAAAAGGCCGTTAGTAATGGAATATTGTATTGATCGATCAAATAATTTAAGTAACTCATGGATTAATTGTTTCTCCTTACTTTGGTTTTGTTTTTGTAGAACATTCCCACTCTCCTTCTCTTCATTATAAAAAGTGGATAATATTATTAAATGCAAATGTTTTATAAATGATTTTTTTGCAATTCAATGAATCTTGGGAAATGATATAACTTTTGATTAATAATTTGCAACTTTAATAAACATTCAATTGTTTAGGGATTTTATTATATGCAATTTGAGTTAGTGTAAATGTAGGAATATTATTTTTTAAATATTTCCAATTGACAGTTCGAAGTGGGACCAGGGTGGGGGGCCATCCGCCTTTGTTAAAAACTACGCCGGACAGGTTTTTCCAGATTCACAAATTGGCTATACAATTAACCCTTGCTTTGCTAAGTTACGTTGTGATGAAATTATAAAAGGGGAAACTTTTATGTTAGTTTACAATCAAAATTATAAAATATTTGTTTCATTTTTTATAATGGTTTCGTTTGCGATCTCATCAGATGTGTTACTGGGTTACGGTAATTTCGATCTTAGTTATACCGTGGGATCAGATTTAGATAACAATAAAAATAGCTGTAATAACTATGGGATACGACTTGGTAGAGGCCAATGTGGCTGTTATTATCAAAGTGGCGTTAAGTCGACTTGCATGCGAAATAAATCCAGCAAGTATTTTCAGGATGCTTATGGTAACACTGCGATTGAAGGTGAGATTTTAAATTGCCATGAATACTATAAAAACGAAAAATTTCTTGAATACGTTCGCACGCTTCCCCATTACAACCAACATATTCTTGATATTAAAAAGAGAATAGAAAAAGGTGAGCAATTTAAGGTAAAGGGCTTTAAGCAGAGATTTTTTCTTTGGTGGAAGAAAAACAAATTTCACGATTTTATAAGTAGAGAATGCAAAAAAATTAAAGAGGCCCAGGAAGAAGCCGACAGAATTAAAAATGAAAGAGTAAGAAAGCTTCAAGCCCTACCACGATTAAATGTTGGTAGTGCACAAGAAATTTACAATCTTACTAAGTATTGCGAAAACTTGCATAAAACAGATCATGCTGCGAGGCATGGAGCCATGGCCTCAAGACTAGATGCAAGATTAAAAGCCGTAGAAAAGGCTCGTGAGCAGAAGGGAGCCTGTTCCGATTACTCATCTCAAGTAAAGCAGTATACCTTTAATGATCCTGATGCAAATGTTTTTAACAACTACTATGGAACTGAGCTTGATAAACAGTTGCATATCGAGCTTTGCCAAGATCGGGTAGATATGACAGATCTGCAGAAAGAGTATGCAGACAATATCCATGTTAGAGCATTTACCCCAATTGTTTATCAGGTAACTGCACAGGCAAAAATAGAAAAAGATGTAGTAAAAGCTTTTAGTCTCTCTGATTTTTCCCATGATATTGTGCGGATTGTTAGAGCTGGTGTACATGGAGTGGCAGAAGGGGTAAAAACCACCTTGTCTTTACAGCACTGGAAAGATACAGGGTTATCACTTCTAAGGTTGGCCGTAATATTGGCTGACGAATTTGCGAGACAAGTGTCTTTAAGCGAAGCATTTTATAAATCAATTTTTTTAGGCGATCCGGATATTTTCTTAGAGAAAAATGGCGAGTATGAAAATTATTGTAAGGAGATCTCTGAAGCAATTAAGCAAGAACTATGGAAAACATTTGAAAAAATTAAGAAAATGTCATGGGAAGAGCTAGCTCATAGTGGATGCAAGCATGGTACAACATTTATTCTTGACTTAGTAGCAATGCATTATGGCTCACTTATTGTAAATAAGGCCGGCCGTGAATTTGTGAATCAGGTGGCTAACGTAATGAATTCGTCTGTAGCAGAAGAACTTGTATTAGAAACTGCCGGGTTTGGGAAAATTGCTGTGGATGAAGGTGCTGATGCTGTCAATATGGCTTTAGATTTTATGGAGGAAACTCCAGAACTGCTATCACAAGGAAAATCTGCTACCGAAATTGCGCGAGATTTAATAAAGGATATTAAGACGGGTAGAGGGAGTAATTTTGCAAATCAGACGAAAGAACAGCTACTTAAGTCAAAAACGTCATGCTCAGAATTAATTGCCGACCACGAGCAAAAGCTTGCCGATTACATAATTGATCCAGATAGATGGGACAATTTAGGATCATTAAAAAATGTTTCTCAGGAAATACGATTAAAAAGGATTCAAGGAAGAATAAATGAATTACAAAAACAGTTAAGAAGACAGAGATATGATCTAGAGATAATAAATGAACTGCTTAAACTAAGAGGGTGCTAATGTATGAAAATATTAATAAGTGATTTAAAAAAAATATGTGAAAAAATTTTAGTAAAAGCTGAAGAATCTGGTTTGCGCGAGATAGAAGTAGATGTAGATTTTTATAGAGCTTTTAATGACATGTATGATTTGGATGTTGAAGTACCTGAATTAATAATAGGTTCTTTTATAGATGATTGGGAAAGCCTACAAAAAGTTTTAAGTGATAAGAATCCCCCAACAACCCTTGATTTGGAAAGATTAGGGAATGTTATGAAAATTGTTAGCGACTCGATTAGTAAAGCTAGAAAATTGATTCTTTAATGCTTTGAGACAGTATGTTTTAAAAAGTGTTTATCAATTACAA
>CAZSLQ010000049.1:0-972 GCA_964607885.1 uncultured Pseudomonadota bacterium | reverse complement strand
CCTAAAGAAAATTTAAAAATTGGTGATATTGGGGTTGTCGTTACGGTACATAAAATGCCAAATGAAGCATATGAGGTTGAATTTGTCGATGAGTTCGGTAGGCCCAAAGCACAGATAGTTCTTCTTCCTGGTGAAATTAAAAAATACGATAAAAATAAATGAGAAAGTTAAATATAGAAATATCAAGTATACCGGATAGGGAAAAGCTGGTAGCTGTGATATGGTATGGGAATGAGCTAATTGCCGAAATTAGCCAAGAAAGAGGTTTTTTAGAGGATCTCGTTTTTGCGAATATCAAGAAGGTTCTTTGAGCTCCAGTTCAAGCTTTTTGATATTCGTTTACGTTTTGTATACTGTCGTGATTAAATCAACATGTCAAAAACAATGTAAAGATGATTTATTTAATTGGGAATTTGAATGTGTTCCTCATTCCACAAAGCTTCCTGACACTTCAGTTTTATGTAAAACGGATATAATATCTAAGATTTTCTCAAAAAAAAACTTGTAAAATGGCTGAATTATATATAATATGTATATATTAATGGCCGAATTATATTAAATTAGGGGGAAAGGGAGTTTTTTATGTACATTCCACGCAGAGCGTTAAAACATCTGGAAAACTTAGAACGTGAAGGGAAAGTTGTTGTCATTTATGGTCCACGTCGCGTTGGAAAAACAACACTTCTGAAAAAATATCTAGAAGATAAGAAGGATTACCTTTTTGTAACAGGAGAAGACATTTTCGTTCATGAGTTTCTTTCAAGTAGTTCTGTCGAAAAACTTAAGAATTTTATCGGAAATAAAAAACGACTTGTTATTGATGAGGCTCAGTGTGTCCCATCCATAGGTAAAAATCTTAAGCTTATAGTTGACCATATTCCTGATGTACGCGTAATCGTTACGGGTTCATCTGCCCTTGACCTTACAGAGTCAATGAACGAGCCCCTGACCGGTCGCAAGCATACGATTACT
>CAZSLQ010000048.1:0-7944 GCA_964607885.1 uncultured Pseudomonadota bacterium | reverse complement strand
GGATTAAAATTACTTTTAACACGTCCATATTTAGCAGGAATTTTAGGCGTTGCAACATTGTATGAAGTAATCGGAACAATTATAGATTATCAGATGAAAATGGCCGCAAAGGCAGCATTTGTAACACCGGAAAAAGTTACTTCTTTCCTTAGCCAGTTCGGAATGGCTGCCAACGGTTTGGCATTGGTTTTTGCTTTAGTCGGAACAAGTTTTTTCATTAGAAGATTTGGGCTAACATTTTGCTTGGTAGCATTCCCAGTAACAATTGGAATTGTTGTCGGATGCGTCTGGGCAATTCCAGGAATCTGGGTATTGTTTGGCGCAATGGTTGCAATAAAAGGCTTGAGCTACGCCTTAAATAATCCATGCAAAGAAATTATGTACATTCCAACAAGTAAAGATGCAAAATTCAAAGCTAAAGGCTGGATAGATATGTTCGGCGGAAGAACTGCAAAAGCTGCAGGTTCAGGCATAAATACATTCTTTCCAGTTCTCACAGAACTTATGTTCTACGGCTCAATAATCTCTCTTGGAATTATTGGGGTTTGGATTATGGTTGCACTGTACGTTGGAAGAACAAATAAAAAGCTCACAGAATCAGGAACAATTATCAGCTAATCAAAGCTTTAAGTTATTATTCTTAGGGGCAGTTAATCTGCCCCTTTTTAATTTCAAATTTGTAATGTTCATTTTTTTGTTATAGAATTGAATGCTACACTAGTCAGTACGGAATCAATCCAGTTTCGGAGTGCACATGAGGAAAATATTTTTTGTAATAGCATCAGCTCTGTTATTAACAATTCAAAGCACAATAGCCTTGAATCTGGAGGAAATAGAAACTCCACCCCAGATAAAATTGGATAAATTGAGTGAGTTTATATTCACACGTGAGGGCAACGGTGTTCTTATAGATAAAAAGCTATGTGTAAACTACTCATTACAATCGTCAAGTCTTCCGGATTCTTATCTTAAATCCACAAATTTTCTTATAACTTTGTCTCAAGGCGAGCACGACGTAATAATCGCAAGCATAAAAAATGTTTTTAACTCCGATACTCAATATCTTAAAATTATATTTTTGGAGATTATGTCGGAAACCTGGCAAAAAAAAGTTCTATGGCATATTTTAAATGATCTTGCATGTTCTTTGCTTATCGAATCTTTAATATATCACCAAAAAATTACACGCTGTGCTTTATGTAAGGAAGAATTTGATAATACATGTGTAAATGACTTCCCATCCAGATCTTTCCACGATTTTTGTTATTTAATTTGTGGCCACTGGATACATTATTCTTGTTTTAGAAAACTAAAAAGAAACCCTTTTAGACAATGTCCCTTCTGCGGGATATCTATTCCTCGTCCTGAGTATGAGTATATGATTAAAACTTGGAGCGGGGTAAACAACGGTATACCAACTACAAACATTAGAATTTTTTAAATCTGGAGCATACGATGATAGACTTAAATCGACTACGTGGTGAACCAACACACATCAAAGAGTTAATCTTACACAAAGAACCAACATTTAAAATTGACCGATTAATCGAGTTAGACAAAATTGTAAGATCAATTACCTCAGAAGTAGAAAATTTAAGAAAAATTAAAAATGAATTTGCATCTGCAGGCTCTAAAGGCATAACTCCGGAAATACGTCAAAAAAGCATAGAGTTAGGTAAACAATTAAAAGCCAAAGAAGAAGAATTGACACAGATCGATACTGAATTCAAAGCTCTTTGGCTCGCATGTCCAAATATACCATCAACAGATCTTCCAACTGGTGGTAAAGAAGCAAATAAGCCAGTAAGAGTGATTGGACAGAAACCTGAGTTTAAATTTAACATAAAAAATCATGTTGAATTGAATGATAACGCAAAGTGGTTTGACTTTGAAACTGCAGCAAAAATGTCCGGAGCCCAATTCGCTCTTTATCGAAATCAGGGCGTTAAAGTTATCTACGCCCTTACAAGAATGATGCTAAAAAATAATGTAAAACACGGGTTTGAACCAGTAATTCCGCCATATTTAGTTACCGAGAATGCTTTATACAACTCAGGAAATCTTCCCAAATTTAAGGGTGATTATTACTCGCTACCGGACGATGGGCTAAACCTGATTCCAACAGCAGAGGTAAGTTTAACAAATATTTATGCAGACAGTATACTAAACACCCAAGAACTACCTATGCGAATGACTGCTTGGACAGGCTGTTTTAGACGTGAAGCCGGAACTTATGGAGCAACCGAACGTGGCTTAATTCGTATTCACCAGTTTGAAAAGGTCGAACTCTATTCCTTATGCGAACCGGAGAAATCATTTCAGGAGCTTGAGATGATGGTTGGTTGCGCAGAGGAGATTCTCAAAGCTCTAAAATTGCATTATAGAGTAAGCTTATTAGCTGCTCAGGACTGCTCTTTTGCATCTGCAAAGACATATGATATTGAGGTTTGGCTTCCCGGGCAAAATCAGTATTATGAGGTTTCATCCTGCAGTAACTGCACAGATTTTCAAGCACGTAGATCAAAAATAAGATACCGCAAAGATATTGATTCAAAACCACAATTTGTACATACACTAAACGCCTCATCATTGGCGCTGCCGCGATTAATGGTCGCATTAATGGAAAATTATCAACAGGAAGATGGTTCTATTCAACTTCCGGAAGCACTTGTTAAAGAGATGGCCGAAATTTGGTAAGGTGGGAAGCATATTAATTCATGGATCCTGAATCAAGTTCAGGGTGACAAAGGGGCCTGACCATGATAAGCGAAGAGATTAGAAAAAAAATAAAAAAAATTCAGATCCATACAAAACGGATAATGCAAACAACATTATCAGGTGATTATTTGTCTGCCTTCAAAGGATCTGGTCTGGAATTTGACCAAATAAGAGAGTATACATTGGGTGATGACGTACGCGCAATTGACTGGAACAGTTCTGCAAAAATGAACAAGATTATGATAAAGCAGTTTATAGAAGAGAGAGATCGGACAATAATCCTTGCAATTGATCTATCTGCCTCAGGACTGTACTCATCACAACATGAATTGCGCCGGGATGCGATCGCACAAATTTCAGCGGTTTTGGCCTATATTTCATGCGAGAACAAAGATAAAGTTGGCGCACTTTTTTTCACAGACAAAATTGAAAAATGGATTCCTCCAAGTAGAAGTCGATCCCATAACGGAAAAATTTTGGAGACAATATTTTCTATTAAGCCACAGGGTCATGGTACAAACATTTCCAATGCATTAAAATTCTTAATTAGTATAAAAAAAAGAAACGCTGTTGTTTTTTTTATTTCTGACTGGATCGATCACTTAGATGAATATGCAAAATTTTTAAAAGTGGCCGGTTACAAATATGATTTTATAGGAATACGCTTAATAGATAAGTGTGAAAAAGAACTCCCTGATATAGGTTTTATTGAGATGGAGGATCCAGAAAGTGGGGATTTTTTTATCCTTGATACCCGACAATACAAAGAATTAAATACTTTATTGAAGGCACGTCTAATTGAACAAAAAAATCTATTTGATCGGCATAGGCTCGATCTCCTTGACCTAACAGTGGGACAACCATTTGTTAATGAAATTATCAAATTTTTCCATTCAAGAATCAGGAGGCAAATTTAAATGCAGGGAAAAGAGCAAGGTTTTTATGAGATATATGATTATTATACTCAGCCGCTCCTTGAGATAAAATCTGTGCGAATAGCACTACTGTTAACATTAATAATAATCATAACTGGTTTAATTTTTTTATTTTTCTGGACACGAAATCGTAAAAAAATAAAAACCTACTGGGAACTTGCATTACAAAATCTTCACTCTTTAAATCCTGGAAGATACTCCTCAAAAAATGACTTCAAAGTTTTTTACTTTAATCTTACAAGTATTTTTAAGAAATACTTAGATAAAAGATATGTATGGCAAACAGAAACAAAAACAGATGCAGAATTAATAAAACACTTGAAAAATGAGAACTTCAATTCTGATTTGCTTGTGCAAATTCAAAAAATTCTTGAAGGGGCCGCTTGGGTTAAATTTGCCAATCAAGAAGCTTTAAAAAATCAGGCTGAATCAGATTTAAAAGTCGTAATTCAAATTATTGAACGAACAAAACCAGTTGAAAATAAATAAATGATTAATAACTCGGATCAGGTTGAACATCTATATCTGCATTGGCCATTTTGTAAAAGTAGGTGTCTTTACTGCGATTTTATAGCGCTTGCAAAGCATAATGAATTTTATTTATCTTACCACCAAGCATTGTGTAAAGAGATTGAACTTGTTACAAAAAATCTTGTTGCAGGGCCAAAAATTAAAAGCATTTTTATCGGTGGAGGAACCCCTAGTCTTTATCCGGTTAATTTACTGAAAGATCTTTTTAAAACATTAAGTAATAGCTTCGATCTAGATGAAGCCCAAGAGGTAACGATAGAAGCAAACCCCGGAGATATTACACAAGAAAAATTACAGGTTTGGAAAGAATTGGGTATAAATAGATTAAGTTTGGGAATTCAGATACTTGATGACAACGTTTTAAAAAAGTTAAATCGTCAACAAACAGTTTGTGAGGCTTTTTCTGCAGTCGAGACTGCACAACATTATTTTAAAAATATATCAACGGATCTAATCTTAGGATTACCGGATGTAACAGCGCAAACTTGGGACCAAACACTGCAACAGGTTGTTTCGTGGCCGATTGCGCACATATCTTTATATTTCTTAACTATATACGAAAAAACACCACTTTATTTTAAGGTTAATAAAAAGGAGGTCGAACTTCCTAAAGAGGATAGCTTAGTTATAACTTATAAAAACTCAGTTGATTTTTTAAAGCAAAACCGATTTTTACAGTATGAGATCTCAAATTTTGCCAAAGCTGGAAAAGAATCAATCCACAATCAAGCCTACTGGAATCGTAAGTCATACTATGGGCTCGGGCTTGGCGCCTCCTCATTCATTTCAGCGCGAAAAGAAAGATTTACAAATATAAACAATATAGAAAGTTATATTCAATCGCTTTTAAGAGATAATAAAATACCCATATCGAGCCATGAGAGCTTAGATACGCAAAAAATTGTACTCGAGATCCTTATGCTGGGCTTAAGACAGACAAGCGGGGTGGACTTGCATGATGTGTTATACTTGTTAACAGACGAACAAAAAAAACAACTGCATCAAAATATTGAGCTTTTAAAAAGTGAATCTTTACTACAGCAGAACAATAACAGAATCGCTTTACCATTAAGTAGCATGATTCTAGAAAATAGTATTGTTCTGAAACTGTATGAAGGTCTTTTTTAAGTCTCATACATTGATAAATGCACGGTAATGTGATAGCATAGAAATCCTTCACACAAAAAATTTAGTAACCCATTTTTTATTTTAAAGAAGAGGAACCATGGCAAAGCATGTTGGACCCAAATTGCCTGAAGATTTGATAAATTTATTAAAAAAGGAAAAATCCGTCGGAATTCTTGCAACATTTTCCGAAAAAGGGATTCCTAACACAACTCCCGTTCAATGCATTTACCCAAAAGGCGACGAGAGCATACTAATGACCATACACAAAGAACACAATGGATATATTAATATGGTCTGGCAAAAAAAGGTAATGCTCTGTTTTTTAGGCGAAGGCAATATATCGTACAGTATCCTAGGTCGCGCGGGCGTAGTTCGGGCCCCTTCGCAAGTACACCCATTAATGAATGTCGTTCGAATAGATATTATTGATATAAAAAGTGATCGCTCAATTTTGACAAAAGTTGAGCAAGGAGTATTATGGAGTTATACTTCACCCGAAGCTGAGGAACTTATTAGGAGTTTATTTCAGGAACTCAAAGAATTAGCGAAAACACTGTAATTTTTACCGTTTGAAAAAAAATGAGATTAAAATATTTGTACATATTTTTAAGTGTTTTTACAGTTTTTTCATGTAAAAAATTTATCTATGGTATGCCCATCGAACCTCCAACAGAAGAGGCATCAGAGATGCCTTCATCTGAAGAATCTTCCCCAACAACGCTGAGCGAAAGCACTTCACAAGTAACACCAGAACCAACCGCCGGGGAGATTCCTAGTGATAGTACAGTTCAACAACTAGATACCACCTCAATATCAACCGAAAGAAATGGGGAACAGGGAAATTGGGTAAAAAAGAAAAACTGGTTATTAAAGTCTTATGAGGTAAATAACAGCATATATAGCTTAGCACTTCAAATAGAACAGACAAAAAAAATATACAAAGAAAAGTACGATTCAATTGATGCAGAATTGGATAAATTTTACAAAGATCTTGGAATAGAACACGGCAAACTACAAGAAATGTTTGATAGCGTTGAATTGTACTTGGAAAAAAAGAAGAAAAAAGACATATTGGAAATGACTTCCCAAACAGAAAAGCTTAGTGCTTCGGAAAAAGAGCTCCGTAAAAAAATGGAAATCCTGGAAACACAAATAACAGGAATGAAAGATGAGCTTAAACAGCTAGGCTTAAACATGGAATCCATCTCGGATGTTGATAGATCTTTAACTGCACGCTTACAAAAAGTTGATGAACAAATAGCTTTTGCCATGACAAGTGCAGAAACGGCAAAGACTAAAGTTGAATCATTGTGGGACATAATTGACGATAAAAAAGCACGGGATATTTATTACGAAGTTTTAAATATTGAAAATTCTCTAAAATCTATTTTGGATTACCTAAAAGATTTACTGGCAAAGGATTTTGACTCAGTGATACAAACAACAAAAACTCAAATTGCAAGTGCAAGTTCAGGTATCAAAACTCTTGAAAGTAAAGGTTTAATTATAAAAGATCGCTCTAGAAGGGTTGAGGAACTTAAGGTGGCCGAGCTTCAAAAAATAGAACTTGAGACCGAACTGAAAAAGGAATCTGTAGTTAAAGTTGTACCTAAAGAGGAAAAACCTCTTGGGGTAGTTCAAAAATTTTACAACTTCATTGTTTCCACTTTTGCAAAAGGCTATATTTTCATCACAAATTTATTTTCCAAGCAAACGGGAACGACAAAGCAAATTGGGACTGAACAATCTAAAAAGCCATCAGGTCAAGATGTCCCTTCAGCGCCATCTACGCCAAGTTTACCTTCAACGCCATCCCAAATACAAGAAGAGCCTTCTTTTGCAACAAAAATTCCGATCATGCCAATTGCGTAAGGCAGATATAATAAAAAATTTTTCATACAAATTGACTTAACGCATGTAAAAAATTTTATACTATCTAAAATATACTGGCATGAAAAAGGAGTTTTGTATGTTTAAATTTTTACTCTCAATAATATTACCTTTGTGTCTTCTATTTTCAACAACCACCGGTCTATACGGTATGACTGAAGGAGCAGTGCAATCTGAAGAAGAGGTCGTTCCTGATGCAGAGCAGGAAACTTCACCATCACCTACCGCAACTATGCCAGAAGCTCCTTCACCTGCTCCCGGTATGCCAACACCACCTGCTCCCGGTATGCCAACACCACCACCCGCTGAAGCAACTCCTTCTCCTGCAATGGCTACTGCCGAAGAGGTAAAATCGGAAAAGCTCGGAGAATTTGAGATAAAAGAGGACCTGCCAGATATCACTAAAAATGTGGATCCCAAAATTATTACCTTGATTCAAAAGGCCAATGAGTTAAGCAAGCAAGTAAATGAGATAATTTTTAGTTTGTTTGTAAAAGAAATTCCCAAAGACATCAATAATATGCTTGATACATTTTACCAAAAGGCATCCTTCGACTGGGGGAAGTCCAAAGAATCTTTAAAAGCAAATTAAATAAAAAATAGGAGAAAGCAATGAATAATTTTAAAAAATATCTTGTACTTGGCCTTGGAATGTCCGCATTAATTCTAAATCAAATATACTGTATGCCACTACAGATGCCACTTACCCCGACACCTGCGCCTGCCCCAACACCAGCGCCTG
>CAZSLQ010000047.1:4942-8013 GCA_964607885.1 uncultured Pseudomonadota bacterium | reverse complement strand
TTTCTACGTCTATAGAATCATGATCGTATAGAATTCCATCGATTCGATACCTGATTCGAGCAAAATTTTCCTCCGGTTGTAGATGTATATCTGATGCGTACATCTCAATTGCGGTGAAAAGTAAATTGTCAACAAATTCTATTATATGATCTGAGCCTTTGGATTGTTGAAATTTTTCCTCTCTTTTCAAAATTGTATAAATGCTACCAAGTCCCCCATCTTCCATGATTATCCCAGTTTACAGCCAAGTAAAAAGCCAACAAATGAGGCAACTGAGACAATAATATTATTTTTGATCCATTCTATCGCGCTATTTATGGTTGGGGTTATAAAGTCTGATTTATCCGGTGTAATCCCAAACAACTCCTTTGTAGCATTCCAATCAATTTCGATTAACCTGTGATACTCCATTCCCTTGATTATTATCGCACTTAAAAGAATTGATAAAATTATTGTTTTAAAATGTCTTTTTAAAATATAGCCTATTCCAAAACTTACACAGAAATATATTCCTGCCTGAATCGCATCTCCCACTGTGGGGCTTCCACCAACTTCGGTTGACCATTTTTGTAAATCAAACCCGTCCCATGCTGATTTTACTTTGTCCATTGTGCTTGTAAGGGTATTACTTTCCATAATTTTTACCTTTTTGATTAAGAATAATAAAAACACTTAATACTAAATAAATTTTAAATTAATCTCCCCTCGATTTGTAAATACTTTACGATTTTTTTAATAGATTTGCTATTCAGATTACAAAATAAAAAAAGGCACGAAGTTTATTTCGTGCCTTTTTTTATTTTAAAAACTAGTTCTTTAGAGAACTATGTCCTTAAGCTGTTTGCCTGGCTTGAATTTAGGAACTCTTTTGGCAGGAATTGTCATTTTGTTTCCTGTTGCAGGATTGATTCCAACTCTTGCTTTTCTTTTGATTACTGTAAATGTTCCGAATCCTGTCAATACAACATCTTTACCTTTTTTCAATGTTGATTCTACTGCATCAACAAAAGATTCGACTGCGCTTTTGCAAGCAGCTTTGGAAAGCTTTGTGCTTTTGGCCATATGCTCAATTAATTCTGCCTTGTTCATAAAAAAACTCCTTATCCAAACATATTTTGGAATGACAACAGTGTTATACTTACGATTTCTACAATACTAAAAATATATCTTAACAAATAATTGCTGATCCATTCAGTTTTGTCAAGTAATCTTGTTACAAAAATTTAAGTAGGAGATGTCTGAGGCGTTTTTGTCCGCCGTCGCTAGAAAACCACAAGGCTTTCAAGCCGGTTATGAAAACGGATATCAGTCGGCACTCTACGATCTATGACAGACACGTGGTGGGATTTCAGCCTGCCCGTCTAAGTATCTTAAATGCGGAGTCGGGCGCTAAATAAAGGCTTAAAAGCCGTTGGTTACCTTGCAACTTAGGTAAAATAGTTGATTTGAGAAATGTTTTTGACTAAGTTTTTATCTGTATGAGTATCCAATAATATTTTTATTAGAGGATTTTTTATGAAGAAAAAATTATATCTACTGATCTTGCTTACTTATTTATGTGCCACGCCCGCGAGTTATCTTTTTAGCATGCAACGTTTAACTCAGAATCTACAAGAATTACGAATAAATTTATCAGCATTAAACTCAAAGTTATGGCTTTTGGATAAAAAGTTGAATGGATTAAATCTGAATCTTGTTAAATCGCAACCGCCTGTATTATTGCAGGATATTTTTAACTTTGTTACAGGATTTGATGAGATTAAAGACAAAAATTTTCATATAAAATTTAACACGCACGCTGACGGCTTTACATATATTCAAAATGCTCAAACCGGTGAAGATTTTTGTTGCGGGAAAATTACAAAATATTCTCTTGAAGAGTTACAAAATTGGGATAAAAAACAGGGTACACAAGAAGATGCAAACGGAAGTTTCACTTTTATTTTTTACTCCGGGGAGCATCCGCAAAATTTTTTTAAGACCGATGTGTGTAATTTACAAGCTGATCCGGAAAATCGAGATGCCGTTTTTCAGCTCGCATCTCGATTTCATGCACTTGAAGGTGGATGCGCGCACAACGGTATTTTGAATGTTACGGCTCCATATGGGTTTAATGCAATGCTTATGGGGGCTGCACAGGGGGAGTACGCATCTTTTTCTGCTGCTCCTGGGACAATTTATAAAATTTATGGTTATGCGCCCATTAATTTATTAGAGGATACCCCATTTGGACATCTTATAAACCCGAAAGCGTCAGGTGGCTCCATGCCGCATCTTGCTAATGTTGTTGAGACGGTGCCAGATGAGAATTGGACAAAATCATTAAAAATTTATCTTCAAGAACATATTCAAGTTGTTGCTGGCGGCAAAGATGCAAAAGGGGGGCGACAGAGAGTTCCAAATTCTCAGTTTATTAATCAAATTCCGGTTGCTGCATTTGATTGGAGATTAGGCAATGCGGACAAGGAACGCTTGAGAGAGATAACCCGGGAGATGCTTAACGGTTTTTATGAAGGTACCTTATTAGCTGCGGCAAAACATAACAAATCAAAAATTTACTTAACCGCTGTTGGTGGTGGAGTTTTTAAAAATGATCATGATTTAATAATGAAGGCTGTTGCAAATGAGCAAACATGTAGAATTATAAATAAATATAAGCTACAAGTTTTTTTGGTGATGCATCAAAGAGCAGGGTATAAAGATTTTGGACCCTGGGATATTTTCTTAAAAAAAACATTTGAAGACAAAAACGTAAAATACAAATCAGAGCAGGTATAGATCTTTCGGATTGATTCCCATAGCCACGAATGGCGAAAAAGAGTGCTGAGGGTCCGTCTTCGCACAAGGCTACGACGAGACAAGCCGGACATACGTGTTTGAATTAATTAAATAGAGTGCCGAGGGCCGGACTCGAACCGGCACGGGTGAGTTACACCCGAGGGATTTTAAGTCCCTTGCGTCTACCAATTCCGCCACCCCGGCACAAATTAAGTTGTACGAAGACTAATATTTATGTGCTTGAAAGTCAAGGAAAATGGAGGCGGCACCCGGAATTGAACCGGGGAATCGCG
>CAZSLQ010000047.1:4473-4932 GCA_964607885.1 uncultured Pseudomonadota bacterium | reverse complement strand
CTTACCACTTGGCTATGCCGCCCATAACTTCAAAGATCAGTAATCTTTCCGGTCATATTAACTACGGTTGTGCTTTCTATTGCAACATCCAAGAAGCGCCCGACAAGATCAGTATTGCCCTGAAGAAAAACTCTGGCGTTTCCTTCAGTTCTACATAAAAGTTTACCAGGCTCTAACTGTTTTTCAACAAGAACTTTCAGAGTCTTGCCAATATTTCTACGATTTAACTCAAGAGAGATCTCCCTTTGGCGCTTTTGCAGCTCGCTTAGCCGCCGAGCCTTATCACTTGTTGGACAATTATCTTCAAGATTAAATGCTTTTGTAAACTTACGCCTGGAGTAGATGAAAGAGTAAATCTGGTCAAATTTTACCAACTCCATGATCTTTCTTGTTTCAAGATAATCAGCCTCAGTTTCTCCGGGAAATCCTACGATAATATCTGTTGTGATGGCAACATCA
>CAZSLQ010000047.1:0-4463 GCA_964607885.1 uncultured Pseudomonadota bacterium | reverse complement strand
AGCCCATTTAATTTTATCCATAAACTCTTGCGAGGTATAATTTCTGTTCATGGCCTTTAAAATTGTATCTGATCCTGACTGTAGTGGAAAGTGTAGAAAAGCGGTAAGTTTTGGCCTGTATTTTGCCATGACTTGAAACAAATCAATTGTCATATCCTGTGGATGGGGGCTTACAAAGCGTACCCAAAATTCTCCCGGAATCTGAGCAACTTTTTCTAAGAGTTCAGGAAAACGAGCTCCGGTGTGTGGATCTGAGTAAGAGTTAACATTTTGTCCAACTAAAGTTATCTCTTTTACTCCACGAGAAACATCTTTTTTTACTGCTTCCAAAATATCACTCATAGAGTAGCTGATTTCGCGGCCTCGAGTGAATGGGACTATACAGTAAGAGCAGTATTTATTGCATCCGGTCATGATGTTGATCAGTGCCTTTACATCAGGATTTTGTTCAGATGTTTCTTCTTCATCTTTAAAGTGCTCATTTAGATTTAACTTGCTTATGCTGTTTTCTGTGATCCCTGAATTTTGCTTTTCAAAAAGTTTTTTAAGTTTTCTGTCTTGTCTTAAGTATTTTATTTTTGATTCAAGATTTTCTGATGTAGTTTGTGGGTTGCTGAGAAATAGTTTTTTTGCTGCTTGAATATTCGATACAATTTCTGCTAAATATTTTTGAAGTGTTGAGATCTCCTCTCTTGCTCCATGAACAAAACTTATGTAATCAAATTTCTCATAAATTTCTCTTTTTCTATAGCTTGCAACACAGCCGATTACTCCAATTTTTAAATAGGGTTTATCGTCTCTTAAATGAGCCAATTTGCCCATGTAAGAGTATAGCCGTTGCTCGGCCTTGTCTCTTATTGCGCAAGTGTTGATGATTATAAGATCTGCCTGAGCCTCTGTGTTAACCTGTGTGCAGCCCAATTCTTTTAGAAACAGAGCTAGGCCCTCTGAGTCTGCAAAATTAGCCTGGCAGCCATAAATTTTATTGAAAAATGTAACCATTTTGCTTCGCGATTTTGTCTTAGGTTTAACTGTTTTCACGCCCCATTTTTAAAGTATACCCCAAATTTGGAAATGCTCAATTAGAAATCGCGGAGCGAGATCAACGCCATATTCCCTTGGCTTGGGCTCAAAAAAGTGTAAAATAAGAGCTGATATGTGTTCAAACTATACTATTGCTGAAAGGTTATCATGGCGATTCAGGCTGGACTTGTAGGATTACCAAATGTTGGGAAATCTACTCTTTTTAACGCTTTAACGGATGCAGGGATTCCTGCGGAAAATTATCCGTTTTGCACTGTTGATCCTAATATTGCGATAACAAATGTGCCTGATATTCGTCTTGATAAGTTGGCGCAGGTATTTGGGTCGCAAAAAATTATCCCTACTACGGTTAAATTTGTTGATATAGCAGGATTGGTCAAAGGTGCTGCGCAGGGTGAAGGGCTTGGCAATCAGTTTTTGTCTCACATAATGGAGGTGGATCTGATTTTGCATGTTTTGCGTTGTTTTGAAGATCCAAATGTGACTCATGTTAGTAACACGATTAGCCCGATTGATGATTTTGAAGTTATTGTTGCCGAATTGATGCTAAAAGATTTGGAGTCTGTTGAAAAAAGAGAGCAAAAAATACTTTCACAGGCAAAAAAACAGATTCCACCCCAAGAGAAAAAATTACTCGAAATGGAGCAAAATTTTCTGGCCCAAATTAAAGATGCTTTAAATTCCGGAAATTACAATAGAGTACGTGAGTTTTACTTGCAAGCTAAGTCTGCAGGCATAAACATGATTCCATTTTTATCTGCTAAAAATTTTCTAATTATTGCAAACTTATCTGAAGATGACTATGTTGGTAAAAATTACCAAGCTAACACCTTTTATCAAAGCTTGGTTGAAAAATTTGGACAAGAACGTGTTATTCCGATTTGTGCAAAAATAGAGGCGGAATTAGCTCAGCTCAGCGAACTTGATGCCCAGGAGATGATAGATTCTTTGGGCATAATTGAAAAAGGTCTTGATAATATCATTTCAAAGGCTTACTCAAACCTTGGTTTGATAACTTTTTTTACAGTTGGACCAAAAGAGGCACATGCCTGGAGTGTTAAAAAGGGTACTGCGGCACCAAAAGCATCGGGTGAGATACATACCGATCTTGAGCGAGGCTTTATCTGTGTTGAAGTGTATAACTGCCAAGATCTGTTTGAGCTGGGTACTGAGGCTAAATTAAAATCTGTCGGCAAACTTCGCGTTGAGGGGAAAGATTACATAATCCAAGATGGAGATTGTATACACGTTAGATTTAATGTGTAAACTATAATTGTCACCAGTACAGATTCGCAGTATCTAAACAATACAAAATCTTTTTGTTTTTATCGCTTGTTAAAAATAATCCCTTATTTTCAAAATTTAGATGCTCATAAAACTTTTGAACGTTTATATTTGTTTTTGATTCGGCGGTTAATAAATAAATACTTTTTGCTTCGGGAACCTGGGTGAGCATAGAAGAGATCAATTTTTTTCCGAGACCTTGTTTTTGGTATTTGGGGTAGATTGCGATTGAAATAATGTACATATTGTTATCATCTGAGTTATTTAGAATTCCATCTGATAATTGAATTGTGGATTCTATGTATTCGCGATCTATCATGGACCGTATTATTGTGCTGATTGGTGCTTGAACAAAAATTGAATACCCTACGGGGATGTTGTTTGTATTTTTAATTATGCTTACAAATGTGTTAGAAACCAGTTCTAGTTGTAGTACTATTGTTTCTAGTATTGTATTAAATCTTTTTCTTAAAAGATCGTTAATCCTTAACCCAGAGTTTTTAAACGATTCATATTCAAGGGGGTGTTCTTCCCGTAGCTGTATTTCGGTTTGCTGCTTGAATGCTTCCGTAAAAATGGGTAGCAGTTTAACAAAAGTTTTTTCAGTTTCAATTAAATTATTTTTTGTTATTTGAATTGTTTCTAGGGTAAATTTATTATCCGTTAGTATTTTTTCAACTCGATCTTCCAACGGTTCGATTGGCATAGCCGGAACCTTATCTTTTGGGGTTAGGGTTATTGATCCCTTATTTTTATTTTTACCATTAAAGTGGTAGTGTCCATAAGATGCTACGGTTAAACATTCTTTTCCGTAACAACAAATAAGATAGGGTAATGGATTATTTGGTCCACTTACGTAGAATTTACCAAATTTATATAGTCTAAGTGGAAAAAGTTCGTTTGCATAAATAAAAACGCCCTCATCTTGACGAGGTTGTTTAATTTTATTCCAGTTATAGTAAATGTTATTGCCTTTTTGCTCATAAAAACAAACATCCATGAATGGATAATGGTGTACTTTTATTTGCCCATTAATTTCGTTTTTGTTTTGCAAACAAATTCTGTATCCATTTGGCCTATCTATCATTGCATAGCTGAGCTGTTTAAAAGTCTGTTTTAACTGATTAAAATCATTTTTTAATTCTTTATCAACTCTGATATCCAAGTCATCATCCCATGGTATAATTCCCTGGTGTCGAAACGCTCCTAGAAGAGTTCCGGCAGCAATCCAATATGGTATATTATTCATTTGCAAAACTTCGTGTGTATCTTTCATTAATTGATAGAGTTGTAAAATTGTTTTTTCATCTGTGATGGTTGGAGCGGCTGTTATATGTTTTGCAGAAATAAGTGAATAAAAAATGAAATTTAAAACTAAAATAAAACATGGATGGTTGTATTTTTTCATACTATTTCTTTCTAAAAAGAGTGTTTTTTAACAGATATTTCCCGTAAAACCCATATAATCCTCTCTAATTTAAAACTGTATATTAAGACCGATTGGAATGTGAAGATATTTTAGTTTTCAGCTGAATAACAGTTTGGGCGCATTTAAAGTATTTATAATAAAACTATTTTGACTTGGCGGGTAAAATTTTATTATAATTAATTTTAATAATCTGAGTAAAATCACTAGAGGCTTTTATCCACAGGATCGTTTAATATTGTGGCGCATAAATTTTATAAAGAAATTTTAGATTTAGAATAAAATAATCATAACCAAAAGGAGAGAGATGAAAAAAGTTTTTTTTATTGCAATGACACTTCTGGCAACATTAGCCACCAATGTTTTGGTAGGTGCTAAAAAATCGGCTAATAAAAAATATGAAAAAATTTATGCGGTAATGATCACAGGCAAGGATGAATTTCATAAATTTTTGGCTGAAAGATCAGTACAAGCATTTTTAGCGCAAACTTATCCAAATAAACATTTAATTATTGTAAATGATGGAAATTATTCATTAGGGGATATTAATAAAGAACTAATAACCGAGATAAAACTAGATAAAAAATATGTTTTGGGAATGCTTAGAAACATAAGTTGGAATCAAATTCCTGAGGGTGGGCTTTATTTCCAATGGGATGATGATGATTGGCACCACCCTGATTTAATGAAAAAACAGTATGAGTACATG
>CAZSLQ010000046.1:5917-8024 GCA_964607885.1 uncultured Pseudomonadota bacterium | reverse complement strand
TTCGGCGTTATCATACCTAAATTTCAGCGCTTTTTAAAAACTCAACAGAACCTAGACACACTTAGAGACCAAGGTAAGTTTGAAGTACTTCGCATGGAAGTAAGAATCAATAATCGTCAAAAAATGAAGCAACTCTTTCCACAGCTCGCGATAGATACTGAACTTACCCTCAAAGACCTTTTTGATACATCAACAGCCCAAAGCATCTTGCTCTATTACCTTGATAAAATTGAGCAAGGTAGGCCTGCCCTTCTCGACTACAAACCATCAAATGACAGTGACTTGTTGGCTACCCTTAAAATACACAACCCAAAGCTGAGCATCCAAAAACTCTTTGCCGTTTACGGCCTTAAAAAGGCTCTTGATGGCAACGATTTACGATCGTTAAGGACAATCATCACAGGAAGCTCATCTAGTGGAAATCAGTCAAAAAACAGGCCCTGGTATCGTCTGTTGGCCGAAGTAAAAAACATATCTTTACCCAACACACAAAGTCCTTTTGTGATTATCAGAACACAACTAAAAGAGTTTAAGGCGTTGCGCCTAAAAAGCTTTAAGAAGCCCCGGACAAGATATGATTGATACATTAGACATCAAACTTTTCTGGATGCTCTGTATGGATAGGAATTATGTTTTTCGCGTCTATTTCCTTTATCATGTCTCGGATTTCATTACCAGAAGCATGACCTGATGCATGAGCAAAGAACTCTTTAACATTAAAATGTCTTAACCAATTTTTCTTGCGCTCTTCGTCTAATTCCATTTCATCACAAAATGGCTCACAAGATGACTTAATCCAGATAGCTTCTTGTGGTTTAATATCAACAAGCTGACCCAATTCCCACATGCTCATAGTGACGACATATTTATCTGGATTTTTACAAAGTTCTTCATAAGTAATGCTATTAGGATGAGAAATAAAAGGTCTTTCCCACTCTTTATAATCTTGTTCAACCTGTTTTTGTGCTTCACCTGATTTACAAATAAGCCCCCAGCTCTTTTTAGGCACAAATATTTGCACATCATCTAAACTAAAGGGACATAAACTTCCGAGAGCATCAATGAGATACGCAAGCTTAAGATTTACAACAAATTTTCGATTGTTCAACGTAGCAGCTTGGTACATTGTATGCGTTCTATCTAAATCTCGTATGGGAAATTCAACAAAAACTAAGCCTGGCGCTTCGCTAATACGTTTTGTAATTTCTTGTTTTACCTCGTATTCACTCATGCCTTCATCTTCATTTATGTTTGTACCTTCTACAAGCAACCATGTTGGTTTAACAGACTTGGCTTTTTCTACAAAGTGCCTGCTTAATTCACCATTTGATCCGTGAAAACGAATATCACCTGTATAAACCAGATTACCTTCGTCACTGTAAATAATAAACCCACAAGCACCGGGTAAAGAGTGATCAACGGGAACCATCTCAATTTCTAAGCAACCTACACGTACCTTTTGATTAGGCTGCATAAGTTCATACTTTCTCGAAAAGCAATATTCTTCTTGCTTACTAGTTACTCTGCTTTTTTCATTTTTTTTGTTCTGATAAAAGGTAAATGCTGCACATCCGGTAACAAGATCTGAGCAGGTGTTGCTGCCTGTTTCTTCCAATGCTTGCAAAATTATCTTGGTAGCTTCAGTACAAAAGATGGGTATATCGTTTCTAAGAAAGTGAATATATTGCGCATGATCAGCATGAGCATGAGATAAGAGAACGGCATCAAGCAACTTATCTTCTTCAGGTCTATCCATATGACTCAAATAATCCTGACGATAAATACCCTTGATATCAGGTAAAAGCCCCAATTCAAAAAAATCAGTAAGAGCCGCACCTTTTCTTGGTTGTAAGAACTCAGAGAAAAAAATCGCGCTTTGTTTGAAGCTCATGCCAAAATCCAAAAGGATTCTTGTGCCTTTGTGCTCCACTAGGATTTTATTGCCACCAATTTCGTTTTTGCCGCCAAGCAATTCAATATTCATACAGCCTCCATTCCAGGCAATTTTTCTTCTAATTCACCAAAGTCTTAATATCTCTGATTAAAGCATCAAAATTGAATTTTTCATCAATCCAATCACTGTATTTAACACGATAAAACTTCCATC
>CAZSLQ010000046.1:0-5907 GCA_964607885.1 uncultured Pseudomonadota bacterium | reverse complement strand
CATCCGGCAGATTCGAGTATTCGCTGCCGTTGTTCATCATTTTCTATATAAATGCCGCATGCTTCATCAGCTTCATCTTCAAAATGGCACGGGCCATCACATTCGATGGCAATTCTTTTGCCCGTTTCAGCATTGCTAAGCACAAAATCAAGCTTAAATCCACAGCTTGCAACCTGATTTTGGATTTTATAATTTTTGTCTAACTTGCTACGCAAAAAATTATAAAATGTTTCTTCAAAATAAGAGTCAAATGGCTTTAGATCTGCAAGATGATTTAGAACACCATGCGCATCGACATATTTTAAATATTTTTTTATCCAAATCTTGTCCGGAATTTCTTCTATAGGCAAACTTATACAGCAATGTACTTGTTCTCTTGCTCGAGAAAATGCCACATTTACTCTTCCACGATTGACTTCTGCCTGAATGTCGCCACCTTCACCTGTGAGCGGCGTATATTTATTCTTTTGATCTGGTTTTCGGATTACAAAAGAATAAATTACAATATCTTTCTCATCTCCCTGGATCCCCTCGATATTGCCCACCTTGTAGTTATTGATTTCTTCTTTAAAGCCCGCTTTTTCCAAAAGATTCCGTATGTAAGCCGCCTGCTTGCTAAAAAATGACAAAATTCCAATCGACTTATTCTTATATTTCTCATCTGATCGCAAATCTTTGAATAAACCTAGAATGTATTCTGCCTCAGCAACATTAATTTGATCATCTTTCTCATCTTGCCAATCAGATTCGATTTTATGAATCAACATGGTACGATTAGTGTCTTTATAAGTCAGATACGTATTATTTACAGCTATTAACTCTTTACCTTTAGGCTTATAAAAACTTTCATTACAAAAACCAATTAGCTCCATTGGTGATCGATAATGGAAGCGGAGAGTTTTATCTGCGAATCCTTGCTTATATGCAATATCCAACACCGATTGGACCGAAGATCCGGTTGCTTTTATTTGTTTTTCCTCTGGAATCTGAAATCGTTGCGCAAGCATGTCAAAATCACGATTGGACTTGAAGCTGACTGTACTATCACGCATCTGCTCACTGTCCCCCACAAACAAAACTCTTTTTGTTCTGTACATAGCGGGTAAGGCATAAGCAATATTACACTGGGAAGCCTCATCTAATATGACATAATCAAAAAGACCTGGCTCTAAAGGGATGATACGACTAGCATCATCCAATTCCATTATCCATACTGGGATTATACTTAATATTTCTTTAAAATTTTCTGGTGTTTTACGAATAGTATCAAAAGTTTTAAATGCTTTTTTTGACTTGCCCAATGCACTGGCCAGTCGCCGTACAACTTTCTTTATACTTGAGCTTTCATCCCATTTTTCTAAAATTCTTTGGTCAATAAGATTTTGAATGTACATTGAAATACATTTTTCATGCTGTTTCTGCAAAGATACTTTATCTGATACAGTGTTTTGAATATTAGACTCTTGTTTTAATTTTTCCATGGTTCTTTTAAGCTGTAAAACATGCAGAACCTTCTCTTTTATTTCCGAAAATTCGTTAGCTTTAAACTCGTTACTTTTTTGTGCTAGCAAACAAAAGGTATTGCTGGAGACACCGCACTCGATTAAAGAATCATTAAATTGTTTCGATAGAATGGCATAATCTACCACCATTTCTTTATATTGAAAGTAATTAACAAGCCGGTAAAACGAGCTCTTAACTTCAGATCTATTGTGATCACATTTGAAGAGTTGTGGTTCCAACCAGGCAATCACCTCTGAGGGCAAATACTCCTTAGATAATTGTATTTGCTGAGAAAGCACAAATTCAGGTTCTTGCTTTTTGATCGTGAGTTTTTGTTGATCAGATAGATATTCAAAATAAAGAATAAGCTCGTTCATATGCCAAACAACTTCAAGCCTAGAAAGATCTTGCTTCGCAAGATCAAATATATAGTCTCGCAATTCTCTCGGTAGGGTAGAAAAGACAGATGCTAATCTTGAGCGTCTTAGCGTATTATTTAGAGCCCTGAAAAATGAATTATGACCATCATATGCTGTTTTTTTAAAATCATCTCTTAGTCGAGACAACTCATTCAGATAAAAAAAGTCTCCCTGTGCTAGGCTATTGAAAGTTTGACCGAAGTCTATTTTCTTATTCGAAAGGTAATCATCTATTCTTTTTTGTAGCACAGCTATTTCGAGCCTTATCTTTTCTACATGCACGCAAACTTCCTTGAACCGCTCATCTAATTGCAAAATAACTTCTGAATATTTTTTGGTGCTAAGAGATATATTAGAAAACTTGCAGTCAAACTGCCTAAGATCTTTGCTGCTATTTTCCTGCTGTTCTTTAATGAGTTGTTGCAATGCGTCTATTTTCTTTTGTACAATAAACAAGTCTCGAAACACATCTTCTGATGAATTATTAGAAAAGCCTTCAACATCTTCTAACTCCAGGTCAAATTCTTTTAAGTCTATATATTCTTGGTGAAGCTGATAAAAAGTTTTTTGTTTTTCTATAACGTCATTTAAGCGTTGGCGTTCTTTTGTCTTTTTTTCAACGACGGTTGCCAAGTCAGATTCATGCGCAAATCCGTTCCATAGCGTCTTAGCTTTGAGATGAAACTTGTTTTTTAGTTTTTCAAGATGGCTGCCTAGCGCACTTAACTGGGGTCCTGCCCCATCATTTCCACCTTCTTCTCCCAACTGCGCTGATGCAGGATTGGGAATATAGCTAAACAAATACTTAATTTCAGTATCTTTTAGCTTGTCCTTGACTACCTTTAAGGCCTGTGCTTTTTGACTAACAAAAAGAACACGATTTCCATTTGCAGCAAGATGACACAAAAGATTTGCTATTGTTGTTGATTTTCCAGTTCCTGGCGGACCCTGGAGGATCGATATATTATTTTTTATAAGTGAAAACGCTTCAAGCTGAAACTTGTCGTAGGGAAAGGGAAAAAATAATTGTTTTTCGTCAGGTACACCATTTTCCATATTAGGTGCACCATCCTGAATCCAACATGAAAGAGCTGTTTGCTCTAGTTCTTCATCAGATAACTTTGCAAGTTTTGCCAAATCTTCCGTCAAGAAATAGTTTACTCGGGGACTCAAAACAATCCTCATATCATCAAGAACAAAAGACTGTTCATTAAACTTGATGTTTCCTAAACGCAACTGAGCCTTGATTATATCCCATATATCGTTAAAAATAACGAGATCTGCCATGGGTAGTGCGAATTTGCCCTCGATTTCTTTCTTGCCTATCTCTTGTAAAAGCTGGCCATATAAAGTTTCACCTAAAAAAGGCTCCAGCATTCCGATATTAATTTGGATTTCAGTATCTACAGGAGAAATGAAGTATTTCCCGACTGAGCCTGAAAATATTTTTTCGATTTTTATAGGTAAAGAAAAAAGTCTATAAAAATTAGCTTTGATTTTGTTCAAATCTCTCTGAACACTTTTTTCATCAACGTCTATTTCATTATTTTCAGCATAAGAATGATCTGCTGGAAGTTCAACCTCAAAACATCCAAACTGTAAAAATATCTGGCTAGTATAGGTATCATTGCGATGCTTGTTATAAATTTCTTCAATTTTTATTGCCAGTTCTTTTTCTTTTTCATATACACGCTGCTCGTTTTCAGGAACATCCGCAGGATCATACTTGTAGAAAGTTTTTAAATTAACAGGTTGATCATCGCCACAACCTTTTTCGCTTTCTAAGTCATATGAAAAAAAATGAGAAAAGTTGAAATACTCAGAAGGTAAGTTGAGCGAATCTTTTTGTTGATCGTTCAAAAGACGTCTCTTGGTCAACTTTAAATAGGCCAGACAGTATTTGATAAAATTGGTAAGATTTTCTTTCATAACATCCAATACTATTTAAGCGATGATTAAATTCTTTTGAGATGTAAAAGCGTTATTTCCGCAGGTGCAATACCTTTTTCATTAGGCTCAAAACACCAACCCGCTTCTTCAAGCAGTTTGTCTATTTTTACCCGCGATTGTGCTTCTTTAGAGCCATAAGAAATGGGCTCAACTATGTGCCTAATCATAATAACCACCATTTAATACAATAAGATCCATTTGATCTAATTATATACAAATTGAAAAGATTTGTAAAATGGGTAAATACTCCCCTCTCACACAGGGTTAGCATGTTTTCTAGCTAAAAAACGCAGAGCCATAAACCCGCTATCTAAAAGGATATTTTAGCTTTAGAACACCCCCTATTCGTGGTAAAATAATAGGGTTAAAACGTTGTAATTTTACCTTAAATGAGAGCGTCAAATGAAAGCCATTCTTATCGCCCGGGTAAGCACCGAAGAACAAAAAGAGGCTGGTAATTCACTACCTGCTCAAGTCGCCAGGCTTGAAAAATATTGCCAAAACAAAGGCTATACCATAGCAAAAACCTTTAGTTTTGATGAAAGTGCCTACAAAGACCAACGCGAAAAATTCGAACGCATCTTAGACTTTGTACTCTCGCACAAAGATAAAATCATCGTTTGTTTTGATAAAGTAGATCGGTTATCCAGAAACGTATTTGATAAGCGCATCTCATTGTTGTACGAAAAAGCACTCAGTGATGAGATCGAATTGCACTTTGTTAACGACGGACAAATACTCAATAGCCGAATATCAGCAGTTCAAAAATTTCAGTTCAGCATCAGCCTTGGATTAGCAAAATACTTCTCAGACGCTATCAGCGATAACGTAAAACGAGCCACCGAACAAAAACTACGTCGCGGTGAATGGCCCAGCAGAGCGCCCTATGGCTATAAAAACATTACTCGCGAAGACAAAAAAGACATTATCGTTGATGAATATAAATCAAAAATCGTACAAAAAGCTTTTGAACTTTACGCAACAGGAGCTTATTCGCTTGAACTGCTCTGCAAAAAACTAAAAGATGATTACGGTATTGATTGGAAAGCAACCTTTCTTGATAAGGTGTTCAATAACCACTTTTATTACGGTTCTATGCAATGGAATGGAGTCTTGCATCAACACCAATACCCTTCTTTAATTACCAAAGAACTTTTTGAGCAGGTCCAACAAACCAAAGCGCGCTTCAATAAAAAAGAGCGCTATAAATACGCAGGAAAACCCTACATCTATCGAGGGCTGCTTCGTTGCGCAGAATGCAACCTTGCAATAACGCCAGAGAAGCATAAAGGTCATGTGTATTACCATTGCACTCAACACAAAGGGAAACACGGCGCAAAGTGGCTACGTGAAGAAAATATGACCAAACAACTAGGTCACATTTTTAAATCTCTAGAGATGCCCCAAAATATCATGCAAGAGATCGTCAATAACTTAAGCGAAGTACATCAGCATAAGATTGAATTTCATAGCATGCAGTTTGATAAACTCACCAAAGAACAAAAAGAGATCACCCGCATGATGGACAACCTCTACATGGATAAACTTAAAGGGTGTATTACTGAGAGTGACTATGACAGATTTTACCAGGACCTTAAGGGCAAGCTCGATGACATAAAAAATCGCCTCGATAGTTTAGATAAAGCACAAGACAACTACTATAAGACGTCTGCGTACACATTAGCGCTATGCCAACATGCTTATAAATTATTTATTGGTTCTGAAGTTGAGGAAAAACGACAATTGATCAAACTCGTACTATCGAACCTGAAGGTCGATGGCGAAAAGATCGTCTACGAGGCACAAAAGCCATTCGATTTAATACTGAAATGTTCGGATGATCAACTTTGGCGTCCCCAATGGGATTCGAACCCATGTTTTCGCCGTGAAAGGGCGATGTCCTAGACCGGGCTAGACGATGGGGACCAAGATTTCAAGAAGAGAAAAAGTGGTTGGCCTGCCAGTCATTTCGAAAGGAAATGACTGGTGAGCCGCGTTGGACTCGAACCAACGACCCACAGCTTAAAAGGCTGTT
>CAZSLQ010000045.1:0-8141 GCA_964607885.1 uncultured Pseudomonadota bacterium | reverse complement strand
GAGCCGGTGCTGATGTAAATGAAGTTGATAGCTATGGATGTACTTCTCTGCATTGGGCATCCATGAATGGTCATAAAGAAGTAGTAGCGACTCTTGTTAGAGCAGGTGCTGATGTAAATAAAGCTGATAATTTTCGACATTCCTCATTCGAGCGCGGAAGAGGACATACCCCACTGCATTTGGCATCCGTTTATGGGCATAAAGAAGTAGTAGAGATATTGATTAGTGCAGGTGCTGATGTAAATAAAACTGATAATTTTGGACATACCCCGCTGCATTGTGCATCTAAAGAAGGACATAAAGAAGTGGTGGAGATGTTGAAAAGAGCCGGAGCAACTGCTTAGTAGGCCATAAAACCTGTGATTAAGTGAATTTATTTGGCATATTTTTTTTAAAAATGGGGAGCTTAATTTATGAAAAATTTTAAAATAATTTTAGGATTATTGTTATTGAGCTGCGTTTGTGATGTGTATGGAATGAAACGAACATTAGAAGATCAAGCAAGCAGCAGATCAAGAATGATAGATCCGGAGGAAATGGAGATAGCGGAAAGTGCATCTCAAGCTAACTTAGAACAGGCAGAACAAACACTTAATTTAATTGAGATGCCGGATGAAGTAATAGAGCATACCATAAAAATGACGATTGAAGGACAACAATTAAATTCAGTTAGAGCATTTATAGAACTATGGAAATTAAGAGGAATAAATAGGCAATTTTATCAATTTTTGAGTCCACAAGAAATTATAAGAATTTTACATTCTTGTGGGTTCGATTTAAATGAGAAAAATGAAAAAGGAAATGCCTTATTGCACATATTAGCCGAGAAAAATGAGCCTGCATTAATAGAAATTTTACTTAGAGCCGGAGCTGATGTTAACAGAACTAATAGATATGGAAGGTTGGCACTACTTTACGCATCTATGAATGGGCATAAAGAAGTAGTTAATATACTGCTCAGAGCCGGTTCTGATGTAAACAAAGCTGATTTATTTGGCGTCACTGCGCTGCATATGGCATCTAAAAATGGCCACAAAGAAATAGTGGAGATGCTGCTTCGAGCAGGTGCGGATGTAAATAAAACTAATAATTTATTATCAACCCCTCTATGCTTTGCATCTAAAAATGGACACGAAAAAATAGTTGAAATTCTACTTAGAGCCGGCGCCGATGTAAATAAAGCTGACAATCTTGGATGTACACCGCTTTATTGGGCATCTTTTAATGGGCATAGCAAAATAGCAGAGATGCTGCTTCGAGTAGGTGCAACAGGTTTTAAAAAAATTGTCATTAGATAATTTAATAAATCAATTTGTTATTTAAATGGAAGGTTAAAAAAATGAAGAAGTCAAAAATATTTTTAAGTTTATTGTTGTTTGGATTACTCAGGTCTAATGCTAACGGAATGATAGAAAGGGTTTGTCACAATCCTACGGAATCAGGTTCCGATTTAACACTTTTGACTATTCCGGATGAGGCTCTTTGGGAAATATTTTTTCAAACAATTGTAGACTACTCACCCGCCTCTTCTCCTAGAAAATTTTTAAAAGCTGTAAAGGCTCTTTTATTAATGAGACAGGTTAATACTAAATTTCGTAATTTTTTATCAGATGATGAAATTTTAAGAATTTTACAAAAAACAAAAGTTGAATTTAATCAACTTAGATTCCTTAATGGGCAACAACATTCAATTTTGCATGAGGCCCTAGCCTCTCCTAATGGGTCTTTTGGAGTAATTGAAGTTTTGCTTAATCCAAGGTCAAAAATTGAGGTTAACGTAAAAGATATTTGGGGCCAAACACCTCTACATGTAGCTGTTCATTATAACCATTCAAAGTGTATTGAAATGCTTTGTAATGCCGGAGCAAACGTTGACGCGCGTGACCATAATGGACAAACTCCTATAGAATCGGCGGTTTTGGGCGGATCAGTTAATTGCATAAGGAAACTCCTTGATCTTGGCGCAGACGTTAAAAAATGCTCGATGTCTCCAATTCTGCAAGCACTTGGTGAAATTGAGTTTGCTCAAGATATGCACAAAGAATCCAGACAATTTCAAGAGTGCGTTAGATTATTGGTCGATCATTATTTGAGAACGGAAATCCCAATTTCACCAGATTTAAAGGAAAAACTTAGAAATTTGGGTATCGATGTTCAAGTGAATAAATAAAATGGTTACAACATGAAAAAAAAAATTAGAAAATTTATACTTACTACAGTTTTTATTCTAAATGCGTGTAGTATTTATGGCATGCAACCGAAAGACTCTGAAAGAAATGGTTCCCTGGATGTTAGCGAATTTGATTTACTCCACATTTTAAAATATGTGCCGGAATTACGATTTAAAACTTCAGATTCTGTATTGGACACAATCAAGGGATTGTGTCGCTTAAGATTGGTAAATAAACAGTTTCATAACATACTAACAAGTACAAATATAGGACTAATTTTAAAGGAGGCTGGAGTTGATGTAAATCAAGTTAGTGATTATGGGTCTACACCTCTTCATTGGGCAGCAGGGAATGGGCACGCAGATGTTACGAAGATTTTGATTAGTGCTGGATCAGAAATAAACCGGATAAACATTTTTGGTTATACACCACTTCAAAGGGCCTCTAAATACGGACATAACGAGATCGTGGAGATATTACTTTGCGCCGGAGCAGACATAAATCAGGCCAAAGAACCTCAAGATACGCCGCTTTGGCTATCTGCTGTGCGATGGAGAAAGGACATTGTGGAGATGTTGCTTAGGGTGGGGGCAATTGTTCCGGAAGATTTAAAACCTGTGTTGAAAGAAATGGGGTTCAAGGTAGATTAAAAACTGATAAACGCAGTCTCTTTTTAGTCATAAATACAAAATAGCGGTTGGAGGAAAACAGCACGGCCGGGAATTTCTTTTTTAGGGTTCAATTTAGAATGTTTTTCAGTATGTCGCTGTGAATTGTAAATTTAATAAGAGCCTTTTTGTTCCTTTTATTTTTTCGTGTAATTGGTAATTGGTTTGAGTTGTTGTTGAATTACGTTTGATTGGTTTGTGTCTTATAGATTTCAACTGTCATAGTATTGAGATTTAATTGTATTCCGCGACGTAGTCACTTGTGACGCAGGCGCGGAAACCTATTTAAACTCAAAGTTATAGTTAGACTTTTGACATAATAACCATTATCGGACATTGAGGATATTCTGACAATGCCACAACCCGCAAACCCCTATCGCCAACGCGTCTGTCACGTCATTTACCTGTGTTGATTTGATTGACATAACCTTTGGAAACATCCTAAATATCATATTGGCAACCTGTTCCTTACTTGCACCACCAAATCCCGTCACAGCAGATTTTATCTCCCTAGGCGCAAATTCATGAAGTTTTAAATTATACTGATCAGACAAAAGATATAAAATACCGCGTAAATAACCTAACTTTAAAAAAGTCTGTGCATTCTTTCCCAAAAAAGATGTTTCTAAAGATATTTCTTTTACACCGCACACATCAATTTTCTCTTTAAAAAAATTGTAAAAAATACCCGTACGCTTTGAAAGCGGTTGGCTGGAGCTCATTTTTAGATAACCACAATCAACTAAAAATACCTTACTCCCCGATTTCTTTAGAACCGCATATCCTGTTATATGAAAACCCGGATCAACACCAAGCACAACAGTGTCTTCGTTCATTTAAAACTCTCCTCTTCTTAAAACTCATTGTCCATATTCATTATCTGCAAAGTCAAAGAATGATGTAATATCTCCTCTAAACATCAAATTACATGTTCCTATAGGCCCATTTCTTTGTTTGCCTATAATTACCTCTGCCAGATCCGGATTGGGTGTGTCTGGATTATAAACGACATCTCGATAAATAAAAAATATAACATCCCCATCCTGCTCAATAGCACCGGATTCTCTTAAATCGGAAAGAACCGGTCTTTTATCCATTCGACTTTCCAGAGATCGTGAAAGCTGAGATAAGGCAAGAACCGGAATATTCAACTCCTTGGCCAAAGCTTTTAAGGCACGCGAAATGGCCGAAATTTCCTGTGTTCTGTTCTCGTGCCTACCACTTGTTGTAATCAATTGCAGATAATCTATCACCAAAAAACTTATATTATGCTGCGATTTCAGTTTTCTAGCTTTTGCCCGTAGCTCTAAAATATTTAATCCCGGAGAATCATCGATAAAAATTTTCGCTTCTGCCAAATTTGCAGCCGTATTTGTTAAATCCATCCATTCCTCAGAGGAAACCATTGCATTACGAATTTTTTGATGAGGAATTCTAGATTCAGCCGAAAGCATACGCAAAACCAACTGCTCTGAAGACATCTCAAGTGAAAAAACTCCTATGGATGCCCCACTATGCCAAGCATTAAGCGCAAAATTAAGTGCCAATGCAGTTTTTCCTACTGAAGGTCGTGCGGCCAAAATAAGTAAATCGCCATTTTGCATTCCAGATGTCATCTCATCAAATTTTGCAAAACCTGATGGAATACCTGTAACCCCCTGCCTAGATGATTTTATTTTGGCCAAGTTTTGAAATGTTTTTTTCAATAATATATCAAGCTGAACAAAAGTTGTTGGAGCCAACTTATTTGAAATTTGAAAAATTTTCTTTTCCGCAGAGTCAAGCACCTCGTCTATTTGTTCAACATCCTGATCATAACAAGTGGTGATTATGCCTGCTGCCGAATCAATAAGGTCTCTTAAAACAGATTTATCTTTTACTATCTTTGCGTGCTGTACCACAAGCCCAACAGATGGGATATCCTCTTGCAGCTCAATTAGATACGTTATACCACCCGCAGCCTCAAACAGTTTTTTTGTCTCCAGATAATCCTGTAACACAAGCAAATCAAGCTTTTTGTTTGCTTGTGCCAAATCAATAATTGCCTGATAAATGATTTGGTGATGTTTTAGAGAAAAATCAGAAGCCTTTAATATATCTGAAACTAATGTTAAATTTTCATCGTTCAAAAGTATAGCAGCCAAGACAGCCTTCTCTGCATCTACACTGGCCGGCAACTTTTTTCCTATGATAGCTTCTGTCTGAATAACTTTTTTTTCAGTACGTCTATCAGCCCGAACTAATTCAGACATTCCATCCCTAGCTGTAAATTAAAACTACTTAGCCTCACCCACCACTTTCACATTCAATTGTGGCTTAAGTTTTGACGACAGTCTAATTGTTACCCTATGATCACCAATTGCTTTTATGGATTTATCAAATTCAACCTGCTTGCGGTTAATGGAAATGTCTTTTTGCTTAAGCAGTTCAACAATCTCATCGGCACCAACAGAGCCATAAAGTTTGCCATCATCGTGGGTTTTTTCTTTAATAACAATGTTTAGGTTTTTGATATGCTCAGCAAGCATGGCGACTTTGCTATTAACCACCTCAGTTTTTTGCTTGACCGCATCAACCTTTACCTTAAGATTCTTAATATTATCAGCGGTAACCTTAATGGCCAGTTTTTTGGGAAAAAGAAAATTAGTTGCATAACCATCAGAGACATTTATAATTGTCCCGGCCATCCCTACATTCTCTATATCCTTAAGTACATAAACTTTCATAAGAAACCCTTCTATTTTTAAGCCTACTTCTTGGAAGACAATTATATCAGGTTACACAAAAAATGACAGGCGCTTTCTTTTAATTTCTTAAGACATTAAACAACCATGCCCAACATAAATTAAAGGAACTCCACTCAAAATGGATTTAAGTTTGGCGCTGTTATACAAAATCTTCTTGAAATAGCCTGTAAACCAGCTATCATTAACAAAAAAAATAATTAAAGCCTGTTTAGCGTGTTCTTTTTTGATCTTGGAAAAAGTTTTGTAACTTGATGAGAAAAACAGTTCCGAACAGATCTGTGGAATAAAAATAAGGTCTTCGGAAAATTCAAATACCTGCAACTGCTCCAATTTTCGGGCCCGAGAAAATTGACAGGCATCTCCAAGAAAAACTCTACGAATGAGGTCCAATTTGCGGTAAAGTTTGGGTATTTTTTCAACAAATGGCACACAGTGTTTTTTGACATAATTATTTTTTATGCGACGTTGATTAATCCAGTAAACAGACTGACAAAGCTTTTCCCCATACTTATATTGAGACCCAATAAAAAGATGTGATTTATCGGTTAAAACATTACTCCACAATTCAATCACGGACGGATACTTATTCAAGGGGAAAGGGAAGGCGCTTTCCGGTGCAAAAATAATTAGCTCTTTAGATTGGTCAGAACGTTCCCGGAGTCTTAACTTACAAAGCTCCTGCAGAATTTTATACTCTGCATCCACCCAACTCTCCCCCTCATGCCTGGTCCCAGGAGGTAAATAGATAAATTCAGTATTCTTTAATCCACTAAAATCAGGTTGGCAGGCTAAACCGAAGAGTATTAAAACTTTTGTAAATAACTTGAAATCACTTAATGGAATTAACGGATTCAAAAAGGGATACCCCTCTAATCTGGCTAAAAACCAAAGAGAATAATTCTCAAGAAAATAAAAGTAGCAATAAGTTATTCCACACTTAATTACATAATTTTGCCAAGCAAAACTCAAAAAACAAAACCATACCGCACTTGTTAAAGCAAAATAAAGCACAGAAAAGCCATATGCACAAAAAGCGAAACTTTTACACGCATTTATTTTTTCTAAAAGTAGAATTAAAAACCAGATAAAATGAACAGAAAAAACCAAGATCCCCCATCCAAATCCGGCAAAAAAATACTGCTTTAGGGATAAAATTTTGTTGCTAAAAAAATAGCATATAAGAAACAACGAAAGCAAAGTACAACAACCTAAGTGGGCAGAAAAAAAGAAGGCTATATTATAAAGAAGAGCTGAGAGTAAAATTATTAACCACATATAGGGCTCCCTTGCGTTCAAGCGTGCACCTTAGGCAACAGTTAACCTCACTTTGCTTCATCAGATTAGCTGTTAAAAACAGCTTGTCTTTCTGGGGAACTTTAGAAACTATAAATTTTGCAATAAACTCAGCAGAAAGCTCATTAATACACAAGTTAATATCCGTAGGCGTTTTAAATTTTAAAAAGTTATCAAAATTTTTACAAGCAAAATTTATTCCCAAATCTAAAATTTTCTCAGCCAGATAAAACTGTTTATAATAAAGCTCTCGTTGGCGCTGCACGTCGCATATCAAACTTGCCTGATACCAACAGCGCATTGCAAAAAAAGTTAACATAAATGATATTGCAAAGACAATTAGTAAGGCACTAGCATTTGACTGTTTCACAATACAACCCTGTTCCTGAACCTAACAAAAATCTTTTTTTCCTGATTAGGTCCGACCACTTTATAAACCACCCAAACGCCCTTCATAGATTTTTCAGGCATATAGCGAATGTACTTGATTGATCTACAGACCAAACTAGAAGACTTACTCTCCCACTCATGCCTACAAAAGTCGTACTGCCCTTGAACTCTGGAAAGCCCGGTCTTGCCGATAAACCAGCAAACACATGCGCTTTGTGGTTGCCCCGTCTTTGTAAGTGTCATTTTTTTAAAAACCCCATTACACACGTCCCAATCAGAATTTAACATACTTGCGCTCATTAAATCCCGGCGTAAAAGATCTATAGCAAGAACCTGCCTAAGTAAAACCTCATGTTTATGTAAATTTTTCATAAACCTAAATTGCGTTCTTGAAACTACACCCAAAAACAAAACTGCCATAAATGAAATTAACCCTAGGTACACAACAAATTCAAGCAAGGAAAATCCATTATACCTCATAGTACCAAACTGCAGGTTTCCCTAGTTATCGACCGCCACTCTACCCTAACTTTTAATTCATCAACATTCAAAACAAATTCCCGTTGTCCAACCATCCCCGTAAAAGTCTTTTTCGCATCCCAATCTTTGGAACAGACACCCCTTTCCCTTAAGTTAATTGCCAAAGCCAACGCCCTTTCTCGCATTTCAAACGTTTCATTCAGTTTACACAAAATAGCCTGCATCCGCATAAGTGCAGAAACAAACACAAGCCCAATAAATATGGAGATAAGCACCTCTATAACCAAAAAACCGGGTATAATGCTTCCATTATTTGACTTTATCACGCCAAAACCTATAAAATTATATTAGAAATTAAAAATATCTCTTGTATTAACCCGGGGGGGGTATGA
>CAZSLQ010000044.1:7146-8171 GCA_964607885.1 uncultured Pseudomonadota bacterium | reverse complement strand
GCCGGTTTGTAAGAAAAAAAAGTGCCGACGCGCGGATATAAAAGAAAAAATGAGAATGAAAGCGGAATTGAAATCGCACTTTCCAGATAGAGTTTGGGGGATACCAAATGAACGCAAAAAGGGACCTAAAATATAAATAAAGTTGATTTAATTTAATTTTGGCCCGCATTTAACAGATGCGGGCCTTTCTTATTGTTTTTATTTGTAAACATTTTAGAATTATAGGTATTATTAAATATGTTTTTTGGTTTAATTTTATGTTCTCGCCAGAAGGCGATTACTATATGATGGGAATTTTATGAAGAACATCGAGCAACGAGAGATAAACTCATTCGAACTACGCAAAAAATTTTTGAATTTTTTCGCAAAAAATGGACACACCGTTGTGCCCAGCTCTTCGCTCATCCCCGCCCAAGATCCAACTCTTCTTTTTGCCAATGCAGGAATGAATCAATTTAAGGATATCTTTCTCGGGAAAGAGAAACGCTCATACACACGAGCCACCTCTTCCCAGAAATGTGTACGCGCAGGTGGAAAACATAATGACTTGGAAAATGTTGGTTTTACTGCCCGTCATCTAACTTTTTTTGAGATGCTTGGGAACTTCTCATTCGGAGATTATTTCAAAAAAGAGGCCATCAGTTTTGCTTGGGAACTACTAACCAAAGAACTTGGACTACCAAAAGAAAAGTTGTACGCAACCATTTATAAAACAGACGACGAAGCGTTTGAAATTTGGAACAAAGTCATAGGCCTTCCGGCAACTAAAATTATACGCCTAGGGGAAAAAGATAATTTCTGGCAGATGGGTGATACCGGACCATGCGGGCCATGTTCGGAAATTTACATTGATAAGGGAATAGAGTGTGGTTGCGGTAGCAAAAATTGCGCCCCGGGATGCGATTGTGACAGATTCATGGAGATCTGGAACCTTGTATTCATGCAGTACAACAGACAGGCAAATGGTGAACTGCAACCACTTACAAAAACCGGGGTAGATACCGGCATGGGACCATCGATGTGCT
>CAZSLQ010000044.1:6876-7136 GCA_964607885.1 uncultured Pseudomonadota bacterium | reverse complement strand
ATGGGACTCGAACGCATCTGTTCAGTCATACAAGGCAAAGACTCCGTATTTGAAACAGATCTTTTTGCGGAGGTAATTGGTGAAACAGAAAAATTAACCGGTTTTAGTTATGATAAAAGCCCTGAGAAAATAAAAGCCGCATTTAGGGTGCTTGCCGACCACGTACGCTCTACATCATTTTTAATCGCAGACGGATGCTCCCCTTCAAATGAGGAACGTGGCTATTTTTTACGTAAAATTATTCGTCGTGCAGCTTTGTT
>CAZSLQ010000044.1:5891-6866 GCA_964607885.1 uncultured Pseudomonadota bacterium | reverse complement strand
CAAAAACTTTCTGATGACAGACAACTTTTATCAAAACTCTCTTTACGCCTTATCAAACAGATGTCACCCGTATACCCGGAGCTTGAGAATAATAAGAAATTAATCACGAATATTTTGGATAGCGAGGTCGATAAGTTTGCAAGTAATTTGGTTCAGGGGCAAAACATCTTTGAAAAATATATTGAAGAGAATAGAAAAGCAGGCTTGACATATCTTTCGGGACAGCAGGTTTTTAAGCTCTATGATACTTATGGGTTCCCTGCGGAGCTTACAAAAGTTCTTGCACAAGAACAAAATTTTACATTGGATATGAAAGAGTTTGACAATGAGATGGAAAAACAGAGAGAGCAGTCCTGTAAGAAAAAAGAGGCTGATGGAGATCAGGTTGCCGTACCTGCAGGAATCTCAACGGAATTTGTTGGATACACTGATCTTGAAGTTAAAACGAAAATAATTTTTGTACAACAAGTAAACGGGGAGTATGCCTGGGTAGTTACTGAAAAATCACCATTTTATGTTGAATCTGGAGGGCAGATTGGAGATATCGGGTGGATAACTATTAAAGACCACGCATTACCTGTCATTGCTTTACAAAAACTTGGAGATGTAAATCATCCCGCAATTGCTGTAAAAGTTTCTCTAAAAACGGAAGCCGGCAAAACTCTTTCTGCCATACAAGTCGGGGATGGTGCCCACTGCATAGTCGATTATTACTCACGTATCAACACCATTAAAAATCACACGGCAACACATCTGCTTCAAGCAGCCTTGATACAGATTTTAGGATCAGGAATTAAACAGGCGGGATCAGCGGTCTGTCCAAAACAGTTTAGATTTGATTTTTCATACCATCAGGCATTAACCCCTGAGCAAATCCAAGCAGTTGAAAATCTTGTAAATCAAAAAATACAAGAGGACATTCAATTAAAAACTTTTTATACGACTTTGGAGGAAGCCAAACAAACCAAAGCCAAA
>CAZSLQ010000044.1:1043-5881 GCA_964607885.1 uncultured Pseudomonadota bacterium | reverse complement strand
CAAACAGGCCGGCGCCCAGGCATTCTTTGGTGAAACATATAATCCTGAAAAAGTTCGTGTTGTGCAGATCTCAGATTTTTCTGCCGAACTTTGCGGGGGAACACATGCCTCAAGCACAGGAATAATTGGATGTTTTAAAATTATGGCTGAAACGGCTCTTGCAACCGGAACACGTAGGATAGTCGGAGTCACCGGACCTGAGGCTGTGAAACTTTTTCAACAGACATTTAACTGTGTTAAAAAACTCGGGGAAGATTTTAAGGTGAAATTTGACGAGGTTTATGATGCTGTTAAACGTTCCCAAGAACAATATCAGGATCTATTAAATCAGAATAAGCAGTTACGCAAACAACTCATAAAGTCACAGGTTGTAGAATGGCAAAACCAGATAAAAACCGTAGGTAAGACCCCGTTTTTATTTCTTAAATTTGAAGACATAGGCAACCAGGATATAAAGACTATATGCCAAGATCTGGAGAAACATAAGCCGGGACTTTATTTTATAGTCAATAAGACAAAATATTCTGATAAGTTTACATTCATGGCTTATAAATCAAAAAAATCTGACTGCAAAGTTTGCTTGAAACTATTGTCAGAATTTTTCAAGAATAAGCTTAATTTACGTTGCGGCGGAAATGATGAGATGGTTCAAGGCGGAGGACAAGATGCGATAGAGCAACTCGAGCAGGAACTTATTAAGTGGTTGAAAGAGCACTAGTAATAAAACCTCCGTATTGCAATGTTATTTAAGCCGCCCAAGCTGGCAAGCGTTATCCACAAGTTTGACAGGCCATAACTGAATAATGGTAGTGGGATTCCTACTGTAGGTAAAATTCCTGCAACCATACCGATATTTATGCAAACGGAAAGAAGTATGTGAATAAGAAGCCCAACCCCAACAATCTGTTCAAACAGTGACGGAATCTGGCTAATAATAAAAACCATTCGCGTAAACATTAAAAAAAATAGAAACAAAATAAGCATTGCGCCTAAAAATCCAAACTCTTCACAGATGACTGAAAAGATAAAATCAGTGTGATCTTCAGGTAAAAAATCGAACTTATTCTGTGTACCTTTTAGCAAACCCTTTCCTACAATTCCACCCGAGCCTATTGCTATTTTTGATTGCTCAACTTGGTAACGTTCTTTACGAGCATCTCCATATCCGAATAAAACTAAAATTCGTTGTTGTTGATAAGGTTTTAAAAAATTCCAAAAAAGCGGTGCCCCTAACATCCCCAATAAGGCAAGCGTCAAGAAAAACTCACGATTAATCCCGATAAACCAAAAAATAACAAAGCCCGATAACAAGACCAGCAAAGACGTTCCGAGATCAGGCTGTTTTAAAATCAAAACAAAACTGACAAGAAGAACAATCAGCGGAACTATGAACTGGCTAGTTGGTAAGTATCTTGTTTTTGAGTTTATTAAAAAATCAATGTCTTCCAGATAATATGCAATAAAAAAAGGGAAAAATAGTTTAGCAAGTTCGGACGGTTGAAAACGAAGAAAATATAGTGAGATCCAACGTTTACCGCCCATACCAACCCACCCCCCAACCATTGTGTAGACGAGCAATGCCAAAACAACAAAATAGATCCAGCACCCCCACCGTGCAAGCTTACGTAAATCTTTTATGCAAAAGAAAAAATAGATTAGCATGCCTAGGGCCGCACCAATCATCTGTTTTTTGAAAAATACGGAGATAGGTTTTTCCGGCCTGTATGTTGAGCTGAAGACGAACAGAAGCCCAAGCCCAAGTAAAAAAAGAGTTATAAAAAAGCTAAACCAATCAAAATAGCGAAAATAACGCCTGTCAATCATTAACATTGATAGCATTCTTTCAAGTTTTGAGTTAAACTTCCACATAATAATACTACTGTTTTACGTTGAATCCAATTTTTTTAAAATTATGATTCCAAGAAAAATTGAACTGAAAAATTTTTTAAGTTATGGAAGCGAAATTCAGACCGTCGATTTTTCCAGACACTCCTTAATCTGCCTGTCCGGGAAAAATGGTAACGGAAAATCCGCTTTGCTTGATGCAATGACTTGGGCATTATGGGGACAAGCCCGCAAGATTTCTGCTGCAGTCAAGCCGGATGAAGGGCTCATAAGGCTCGGGCAAACACAAATGCTTGTAAGTCTTGAATTTGAAATAGGGCAAAACATCTACAGAATCCGCAGAGAGTTTGCAAAAACCTACGGTAAACCCTATTTTGCGTTAGAATTTGAGCTTTATAACAATGAACTAACCAGATTTGTCTCCATGACGGAAAAAACCACTCGACAAACCCAGGCCAAGATAGAAAAAACTATTGGGCTTGATTATGATACATTCATCAACTCAGCCTTTTTGCGACAAGGCCAGTCAAATGAATTTTCCAAAAAAAATCCGAAGGAACGCAAGCAAATTCTTGCAAATATTTTGGGCTTTGCAAAATATGACAAGCTGCAACAAGCCGCTCTTGATAAGATACGTAAGTTTAACGATGAAAAAAAACTTTTGCTGCTCGGACAGGAGCAGATAACTACGGAACTTTTAAAAGAGCCTGAGTTAAAAAAAATGCTTGGCGACAATTCAAAAAATATGGAGGCCGTTAATAAAAAAATTGATGATTTAACCATATTACAACAAACGTCACAGGAACAGAAAAACAAACTCGCTGAGCTCAAAAACATTTATCAAGCAACGGTTGAGGAACTCGAAAAAACAAAAAGCAAAGAACAACAAAAGCTGGAAGAATTTAAAAATATCGTAAAAGAGTGGAAGCATATCCATTATAAGGCTTTAAAACTTCCCGATCCCAAAGCGCTTGAACAAAAAAGAACTGCGTTATTGGCTAAAGAGCAGGAGGGGCTAAAGCTAAAGCGTGAAGAGCTTATAATTCAAGAACAGATATTAAAAAACAAAAATTTATACCAAAAGCGGCTGGTCTTTCTTGAAAGCGAATTTGAAAAAAAGACAAATGAATTGAAGTTGGCAACCGAACGAAGCCAGTTTTCACTAACGCAAACACAACAACTTTTAAAAAATAAGAAAAATTTGCGTAAGGAGTTGGAAAATAAAAAAGAGAATTTTGAAAAAGAGCTCTCCGTAATAAATAAAACTTTTAAGGGTAAAGGAACTTTTGACCAAGCGTTTGAAAAGCTTAAGGCTCAATTTGAAAAACGTAGGTCATTCTATCAATCACTGATTGAAAAAGGCAACCTGGCTAGATCGGAGAACTCAGAATTAAACCAAAAAAAAACAATCGTGCAAGATTTAAAAAATCCGGCTTGCCCATTTTGTGAACAGATACTAACCGCAAAACGTAAGCAGTTTTTAAGCACAAAACTACAAAAATCCGAAGGTCTGCTGAATAATAAATTAAGGCGAATCTCTTCTGTATTGAAAAGATTAAAGACCGTTTTGCTAGAACAACATAAACAGATCGAAAGCTTGGCTAAAGAGGCAGATCATTATAAACAGCTTGAAATGAAAGCGGCGGATTTAAATAAAAAAATTGAAGAAACGAGCAAAGAGCTAATCCTTTTAACAAAAGAATGCACGGATCTTGAAAAAAAGGAGCTCGAGTTTTCAAAAAATTTAGAAAAAGAAAAAAATGCGTTACTTGGACAAGAAACCGTCAGGTTAACCCATTTTGCAAAGGACGCAGAGCTTGAAACACTTGGTACATCAATAAAAGAAGCTGAGATAAAAATTAAGAATTTATCAACAAAACTTGAAGCATATAAACAACTTCAGGAACAAATTAACTTGATAGATACTCAGCTTAAGGACTTAGGAAGTATTCAGGATGAACTTAAATTACAACCGCAACGAATAATGTTTTTAAAAATGACAAAAAAAGAGGTAAACGATATAGGAGCTCAAGTCCGGATACTTGAGAAAAAAATGGTATCGTTAAAGCCTGATTCTGATGTTGAGCTAAATCTTGAAAGACTTCTGTCCGATCTTAAAAAACAAACCGGTGAACTTTTAAAACAAAAAGAGTTTTTAATTCAACAGGTCGGACGGCTTGAAAACGAGCTTGAGCGCCTTGAGAAACTTAAAGTGGAATCTAAAAGTAAAGAGACTCAGATAAAGAAAGTTGAAACAGAGACGGAAGATTTTCAATTCTTATCAAATACCTTTGGGAAAAACGGTATCCAGGCACTTTTGATCGAAGAAGCAATCCCGGAGATAGAGGCTGAGGCCAATCGCATACTATCACGCTTGACGGATAATCAGGCTCAGATTTTTATTGAATCGTTAAGAGATCTGAAACAGGGAGGGGTAAAGGAGACTATGGATATTCAGATTTCAGATGCGGCAGGAATCAGGCCTTATGAGATGTACTCCGGCGGTGAATCTTTTAGATTCGACTTTGCACTGCGTATAGCCATATCCAAACTTCTTGCAAGACGCGCAGGCACGGCGCTACAGACGCTTGTTATAGATGAAGGCTTTGGATCACAAGATGAAGAGGGATTAGCTCGTATAATGAACGCTATTCATTCAATCCGGGATGATTTTCATAAAGTTATTATTGTATCCCACTTGCCTGAATTTAAGGATAACTTCCCAATTCATTTTATTATTGAAAAGGCTGCAACAGGATCTGTGGTTAAAGTTGAAGAGCGTGGCTAAATATTTTACAAGTTACCTTTTAATGTTGCAAGCTTATTTTTCATTGTTCCTAATTTTAGTTTAAGTTCTGAAAGGGCTTCTTTTAATTTTAAAAGCGGACCTACCTCTTCAAGCTTTTTGGCAACAAAAGTAGGACTTAAGTATATAAATTTTTTAGATTTAACTGCCTCATATGCGTTATATTCAAGAACTTTATTAATATAAT
>CAZSLQ010000044.1:581-966 GCA_964607885.1 uncultured Pseudomonadota bacterium | reverse complement strand
ACTCTTTAATTTTATCAAAACTGGATGCTTTGGTTTCTCTAAAAATTTTAAATATAGAAATAAATGCAGTTAAAGTAGGTAATGTTAATTGTGTTCCATAAATAGGATTGATTAAGGTCCCGCCTGACCTTTCCAATGCGCCTATAACATTCTTAACAATCTGGGTAAAAAATTCTTTCTTCAATGATTCATTTTCGGCAATATCCGCAATTATACCTGAAAAATCGCAAACTGCTGCTGATTCCCGATCAAAGCAATTTTTAAATTTGTCCCTAACGGCAGAATCTTGCGAATCTTGAAAAATATTACTTAAAGTTTTTTCTGCGCTAAACATTGCTAAGCCGTTATCAATGTGACAGAATAAAAAAGCTATCAACAACATTAG
>CAZSLQ010000044.1:0-571 GCA_964607885.1 uncultured Pseudomonadota bacterium | reverse complement strand
TTTTTGATAAATACCACCCTTAAACTCCGTACTAGTCCAGGCGTTAACAATATCTATTGCAACCTCCGTGGTGATAAAATTTGAAGGTAACGCCAGAACATTTGCTCCATCATACTGCCTTGCATGTCTTGCAACATCAGGATCCCAGCATAGAGCCGCATAAATCTTTTTAAACCTATTTGCAGTAATTGAAACACCTATTCCTGAACCACAAATTACAATTCCACAATCTGCTTTTGCACTAAGAACTTCATGACAAACTTTTTGAGCAAATGGTGGATAGTCTACTCGCTCCTCAGAATCGGTACCTACATCTATCCAACGATACTCCTTGAAATACCCAATTATATATCTTTTAAGTTTAAAACCACGATGGTCTGAACCTATGCAGATCCTCATGCCTTATCCCTTGCTTACTTTCCCCAATAGAAATCATAATTTTTCTTACTAATTTTTTGATCATTCTTTCTTTGATTAACTGTTTTATCTAGCTCGCTTAAGTTCCACTCCAGGCTACACAACTTGTCAGCCGAACACATCACAAGTTTTAAGGTCTTACACCCGGACAGAT
>CAZSLQ010000043.1:0-8195 GCA_964607885.1 uncultured Pseudomonadota bacterium | reverse complement strand
GTTGCATTGCTTATTTTCGGTAAAAGATGGCTCTTAAAAATCAGTAATAAACTTAGTTATAAATCTCAAAGTCATGTTGATCAGCAAAAGAAGTTAAAATATACGATTCTCTCAACGTTGGTAGAGTTTTTGATTCGGTATTTTAATTTGATTTTTACTCTTATATCGATTTATGTTTATATTAAGATTGAATATAATTTTATTTCATCCGGATTCTTGTCTGAGACTTATTACAATACTTTATTTTACCTGATTTGTATCCCATTTTTTATATACTTATCAACTCAGTTGCTTGCAGAGTTGAAGGAGCTGAATAAAAAATTAAGTTTTTTATTCTTTGCTGAGACTATCCAGGAGCGTTTTTTAATTTTACTTGGTGCATTTTTGTACGTAACGTCAACCATAATTCCATTTCGGAGCGCACTTTTGCTCTATACGAGTACAAGCGTAAATTTAGGTAATGTTTTAATGGCCGGGTATTCTTTAATACTGTTATTTATTGTGCTATTTTTCTTTAGCAAAGAGGATGTGTTTAAAGTTCTTCCGTATACTCAGTATTCGGTTGTTGAGTGGTTTAAGAAAAAAATTGAAAAGTTCTATTATCTAATTTTCCTTTTTATCTTAGGGCTTTTAATTTTGCGTAACCCATATGTTGGTTATTCGAATCTTGCATGGTACCTTACTTTTGCTATTCCTACTACCTGGGCGTTGTTATGGGTTTTATTCATAGTTCATAATTACATAAGGAAATATGCGTTATTTTTATTTATGATTGAGGATGAGGATGAGATTAAAGATAGATTTGAACACGCAAAAACGTATTACGGTATTTTGGTTGTCGGATCATTTTTAATTCTGCTTTTTGTGGATGTATTTTTTATTGCACATATTTGGGGATTTATATACTCCCCGAATGAAATTTGGCGAATGCTTTCGGAAACGTGGACTATCCAGCTTGGTCCTGACAATAAGCTTGGTTTCGTTCAATTTCTAATTGTTGCGACATTTATATTCTCCGGATTTCTTATCTCGTCGCTTCTTGAGAAATTTGTGTTAAACAAGTTATTTGAGATTTTACGCATTGAACCCGGAACTCAGAATACTTTTTCTAAAATTATGCATTACACTATAGTGTCAATTGCAGTTATTCTAGGATTTTTGTCCATTCACCTTGAGCAGTTTATCTACCTGATCAGTGGACTTTTAGGTATCGGTCTAGGTTTTGCGCTTAAAGATATCATTGCCGATTTTGTTGCAGGTTTTTTTGTTCTCATTGAGCGTCCTGTTGAGATTGGAAACTATATCCAAATTGATGGGCTTGAAGGAACTGTCCATAAAATATCTGCTCGTACTACTACCATTGTTAATTCACGTAATTTTGCCATATTTATTCCGAACAAAGACCTGCTTTCAAAGCAGATCACAAACTGGAGTCACCGTAAGTTTGCAATGGGATTTGAAATTTATATTCGTGTTACGCATGAGGCGGATCCCGATCTTGTTCGTAAGGTTATTATCGAGACATTGCAAAGTCATCCGGCGATTTTAAAACTTCCTTCGGTTATTGCACGACTTGATGAGATTGAAGATAATGCTTTTTATTTTTTGAGTAGAGCATTTATCAGTACACAAAGATTGAAGGAAAGCTGGGCTATTGCGGCTGATTTAAGAATTAAGTTGATTAAGGCTTTTAGAGATAATGGTATTAAATTTGCAAAGCCTCAAAGAGTTGTTTACATCGATGAACAAACAAAAGAGGCTAGGTTTGAGGAGAAGAAGTCGTTGGGCATAAAAATTGATAAGTAAGTATATCCGATGAAAAAAATTAAAAAATATTTACTTTTATGTATATTGGTTTCAAATTTAAATGCGGGATTAGAGGATATTCTTAAATCAGAAAATTTGAGCGGGACCCTTGCATTTCGTAAAATTATTCAAATGTTACATGAAGAAACGCTGGATGAGAAGGATCTAAACTTTGCCTTCACCTATGCCAAAAACGAAATTAGGGGAAAACGGGCACACGATGCAGCTTATCTGCTTACGGAGCTAAACCAGAAAAGCCTTTTCCAAAAAGAAACTTTGGAGATAGCAAATGATTTGGATTTTGATTCGCCACGATATATAAAACTTAATTTACTTTGCGGTTTAGTTGGATCGGGTTTTGGTTTTGACGATGCCAAAAAAATAGCTAAGAGTGAATTGGAAAGGAAAACATGTGATAGTGTTTGGAATTCCATTCGTTTATACACAGAATTGGTACAAAAAAAGAGTGTTATGATCAAGTAGAAGATGTCGTAAAATTAGCAAACGAATTAATCAGAACACATAAATGCACGGGGACACTTGCTCTAACTTTTCCGAATTACAAAATAGATTTATTAAGGGTGTTTGTTGATCAGGGGCGTGGGTATAACCTTGCATATCAAGATGCATTTGACCCTCAAAAACCCTGGGATGTAATTTCTTTTGCGCATAAAGCGGCCTACATTAGATTATTTACATCATTTGTAAAAAAGGGTTTATATTTGCCGGAAATAAAGAATATTTTCAAAAAAATATTAAACAGCGAATTATCCGCTGATATTTGGGTTAGTCCAAATTTATCAACCGAAGCAATTGATATATTATCTAAGCTATCGGAATTATTTGTGGAGCTATTTAAAAGGGATTCGGGGCAAGATCTTTATGACTTTTTAAAAAATAAATTTTTATCAGATGATATTCAAGATATTAAAAATGTATCAGTCATTTATAAGCATTTTTTGGAGAAATATTTAGGTTTTGGATCTGAGCAAGCATCTGAAATTATTGCAGGAGCCGAATCTCGGACTAAAAGTGAAAGAGAACGTTTTGTAAATAGATTATCATCTGAAATTTTAATACTTAAACTTAATAGGCTTAAAACATTTTTGTCCGAACTTAAAGGCAAATTAAGCAAATTAAAAGATAAACTTGAGGCATTGAATCAGAAACTAGGGGGATAGGAAAATGCGAAGTGATTTGAAAATTGTGGTATTGCTCGTTTTGGTAGTTCCAATATTTGAAATATCTGCCCACAATCGTGGAATTAAAAACGAAAATGGTAATGATTGTTTTATGAATGCTTCAACACAGGCACTTTCCCATATGGTAGAGTTTAGGGATGCCTACCAAAAAATTAAGGATGGAGGTGTTTTGAGTACGCCGTTAAAGACTTTTTTTGAATACATTAACAAATTGCCGCTAAAAAAGGGTGAAAAATATACCGTACTTACTGGTTCGAAGAATTTTAGATCTTACTGGACAAATCCCAAAAATTTTCCGGAGGTGGCTAGATCTAAGTTGAAAGACCTACAAGGAACGGTTGAAGCGACTCTTCCGGGATTAAAATCCGGACAAAGAGATGCCCAGGAATTTATATCTGCCATATTTGACGTATTAGATTTTTATTTTAATAATTTGGGGCTTAATATAAATCCGATAAGATTTACCAAGTTTGAATCAAAAACCTTGTTGGTGGGTGACGAATGTAAGCATACAAGTAGTAAAAAAGACCCAACATCTTTGCTTGCCCTAGAAATTCCGAAGAAAAAAAATATTGATATTTGGGACTGTTTAAATAATTTTTCCGCAGATGAGACACTTGCTGGGGATAGTCAGTGGAGTTGCGAAAAATGTTCTGTTTTGGTTGATGCAAAAAAACATATTAAAATTTCACTTCTTCCGGAAAATTTGATTATCTATTTAAAGCGGTTTGAAACTAGCAACTTGAACAAGAAAAAAGATGATGCTGTAAAATTCCCAAGTGAACTAATTTTAGATAAAAATAGTTCTATTCTTGATGAAGACATATCTAAAAAATTGGGCGATGAAAAAATTAAATATTTATTGTTTGCATTTGTATGTCATACAGGAGGACCTAAGGGAGGGCATTACCGGGCATATGGAAAGTCTATTGATGAATATGATAAAGGAGACTGGTATCACTACAATGACAGTAGTATATCACAGGTGAGCAAAAAAAACCTTGATAGAATTTTAGAACAGAAAGATGAAAATGGGACTCCTTATTTTCTCTTTTATAAACTTGATGATGCCAGTAGAGCAGTTTTAATTGATCTTGGAGTGTTGTGGACAGAGAGCCACGTTTTTAACTCAGAATCTAGACCTGATTTACAAAGTAAATTGGGTAAATTAAAAACATCTTCAATTGAATTAAGAGGTAAATTAGATACGTTAAAAACAAGGCTAGAAACCTTACGCAAGTTGTTACATGAAAAAAAGGAAGAACTGGTAACGGAAGAGAATGTTTGGGCCAAAATAACTGAATTAATAAAGATATCTAAAGATGATAATTTAAGGCTAACTCCTGATATTATTAATGACTTAAGGGTATTTGATAATAGGTATGGATCATTAAAAAATAGTTTGACTGACGTTAGGAAAAATATTGTAAGTGATTCGACATATTTTGATGGAATACCGCTGGATAATTATAAACATGGGATATCTTTTGATGTAAGAGAGATAGGTGAGTACGCGAATAGAGCTGTTATGCTTTTTAAGCGATTTTGTGAAAAGATTGGTCCTGTGATATTGGATAAAAATTCAACATACAATGATGTATGTTCTAATATAACTAAATTAAAACAACATTATAAGCCTGTGGATGATTTCTTAATCAAAAAAGGCCTAACAAGTATAAGGGATATTTATGCAACTAAATTAGAACGGTTGAAAAACTTAACTAATCTCAGCGATGAGATAAAAATAGCAATGTTTAAACGATTGCAAGAGATATTTTTTCATTTGTATAAGGGTTATCAATTTAAACAAACTCCAGCGGGGGTAATCATTGATATATTAGCAGAACCTCCTAAATTTCCAGAGAATAAAGCAAAACTTATTAATGTATTTGCATTGGAGTTTAATAGTGCATTTAAGGAAGTTCATGATTTATTTACAAAAAGTTTTAAAATTTTGAATTATAAATTTGAACACCAACATAATATTGATCAACTTGATTTGGGAGGGATTCGAAGAATAGCCATTTCAGATCTTGCTTCTTGTTATAATTCTAATCAGGAAAAGAATGGGTTTGATTCCTTAAATACTCTTAATGCTTTTCCAAAGTTAATTTGGTTTTTACTTGCAAATATATTTAATCCTAGTAGCGATTCTCTTTTAATTAGATCTTGGAATACCGATTCTTATGAAATACATTTTGACGGATTTTCTGCACTTATTAATCTCCCATGTTCATTTTGGGGTTTATTACTATCTCAGGCTTCTGTCGATATGTCAGATGAGGATGCAGGAAAAGTATTTGCAGAATTGGGGATAGGAGGTGCGACGATAGATACTTTAATTGATATTTTTGGATCAGATGATGAAAATGACGCTATTAAACATTTAAATAGATACACGAAATTACCAACAGATGAAATTCAGAAATTAACAGGTTCGTTTGATCAAAAAGTAAAACGAGTACTTAGTCTTTTTTTGAACTCGAAATATAAAATAGATAAAATTAAAAAAGATTTTTTTAAAGATGATCAACTTGGAGCTTTAAGAGGTTCTGCTGGCATTGAAGAAGATTCATTATTGTCAACCGGTTCATATCTTGAAGATGAAGCTGTTAAGGGTTACCTAAATAATGGAACTGTTCAATTTTTACTTATGAGAAGATTTATTAGAGAATTGAGTGCTCAACATTTATTCGATATCTTTAATAAGGCGCCAACTGCTGAAGAAATTAAAGAAATTATTATTAATGGGGTTAAGCAGAATAGAAATTCTTTAGGTGGGGGTGATTTTACTGGATATTTTCCCCAAGAATTGGTTGAAGCAATAGGAAATAATACAGTTTCAGAAAGATTTATAAGAGATTTATTAGCACAAAAAGAGAGAAATTTACAATTAAATCCTTTAGATGAATTACTTAAAAATAAGGTTTTGCGACTTAAAGCAATCGTATGGACTTTGAATTTTATTGATGAGAATGCTGGTGATGAAGCTGATAAAATAGATAATCGCGTTGGATTTATAAAGTTTGTTTCTGGACAATTACGTCCGGCGTATATTTTAGTTACCATGCAAGCAGGTTGGCATCAGAATGCGGATTCGCTAGAAACGCATACATGTTTTTTGGAAACAAGTATTCCTAGATCGCTATTAGAGCGAAATGATTATGATTTATTTAAAACGGCTATTGTGGGAATTATTAAGTAAAAGCCTATGAATTATATAAATTATATTTTTATAATAATGGTTATTATTCCATATCAAGTTCTTATTTCCAAAAATAAGGGGCTTGAGTGGAAGAACAATAGTTGTTATTTTGATGCTTCAATTCAGGCATTATCCACACTTAATGATTTTAATGAGGATTTGCAAAAATATAATCCTGAAAATACGCCTCCTGCAAGTACTTATTTGAATCTTGTGAACTTGATTAAGGGTAAATTTGATGACAAAGATCGATTTTTAAAAAGAGAGCATAAAATAGAAGGTGAGATTAAATTACAGGATTTTCATCTGGGTTTTTCAAGGGAATTATACAGGGAAAGTGAGCCCACCGGACAAAAAGATGCCCAAGATTTTATTATCAAAATATTAAATGATATTCAAACTGAATTGCCGGATATCCAAAGAAATTTTAGACATAAATTAACACAACGCATTGAGGCATTAGGGTTTGCAGGTGATGAATTGAGTGAATTAATAAGAGCCGAGATAAGTCGTCTTCCGAACCCATTTAAAAGAATGGATTTCAATATTTTGAGTACAACAGTATGTCAAACATGTCAAAACTTTTCGCAAAATCAAGAGTTGATTCGCATTTTGCCTCTTAGCTTTGAGTCAGACAAATCTATTGAAATTGAAGAACTTTTAAAAACAAATTTCAAGAATATATTCCTTAAGTATAATTGTGATGTTTGTAAAGAAAGCGGTGTGAAAGAAAGCGGTGTGGCCGAACAGGTAAAAAGGATTGTAAGCTTACCAAAATATTTAATTATTAGTTTGTCCAGAGCTCTTCCTGACCGAAAAATCAAAGCTTCGGTAAAATTTGGTTTTAACCTTTATCTTGATCGGATTAAAGATCTATTAAATGATGATCTGAAAAAAGAGTTGTCAGAAAATTCATTAAGGTATAGCCTGATTGCCTTTATTGTCCATGGAGGAAAAACTGTAAATAGAGGACATTACTGGGCTTATGCAAAGTCAAGCGAACCTGCGGATAAAGATTTTTGGTATCTGTATAATGATGAAGTTGTTTCTGACATGGGAAATGAAAAGGGATTAAAGTCGGATTCGCCGTTAGCTAAAGTAATTAAAAGTGGATTAGATAATCACTTTTCGAATTACCCAGAAGCGACACCATATATTTTGTTTTATGAGCTTAAAAAAGTTGATATTCAAGAGATGTTAATCGAGCTCAAGTCAAAGCTCCAGGAACTTAAAACAAAATTGCAGATTTTGCAAAGTAAGATGAATGAGTTAAGGAGAAAATTGAGACGCTGATATAAAAAAAGGGAGTAGTATGAATTTTTTTAGATATTATATCAAATACGCTTTTCCAGTGTTACTGTTAACGCCATATCCGTTAATTAACGCAGTAAATAGTAATCTGCAATGGGAATCAAATAGTTGTTGGTTTGATTCAACAATCCAAGCGTTGTCTCATGCGGATAAATTGAATTCCAAGCTAAATGCGAACGATTATGAAATAGGGACGTTGCCAAGATTATATATAAGGTTGCATGAAAAAATTAAAAACAACTATGAGACGCTTAAAAAATTCAAGCGTGACAGTAAGATCGAGAATGGTAAAACCCTGAAGCAATTTCATTTTGATACCGCTTTGGAAATTGATAGTAGTGAACCAGAATACAAACAAAAAGATTCAGCTCAATTTTTTGAAAAAATACTGGCAAAATTTGTTGAGGATTTAAATGTTTATCCGATAATTGGATCACTCATGCAGCAAGAGATAGAAGCGATTATTTCCGAAGCTGTTATGGAAGAGATAATGTCTGATGCATTTGTGAAAAATATTGAACAACTTAAAGCGATATCTGGAGATGATAAATCATATCATTTACTATATAAAGAAAAATTTTTCAAGGCATTTAAAAAAACAGCAAAAGATATTAAAGAGAAAAAAAATTACGCGGGAATTGTAGAAAAAAGCATTGCCATTCTTAATTCAT
>CAZSLQ010000042.1:3368-8236 GCA_964607885.1 uncultured Pseudomonadota bacterium | reverse complement strand
ATTTTATTTTTGTTACGAAAGAGGATTTTCCGCCAATGAAATCAATGCTGCATGAGGCTTCGTCTATTATAAAAGCAATCGAGAAAGCTTGGACTGAATCCGGTAAGCCGTCTGAATTCACAATTAAAATCCTTGAAGAAGGACAAAAGGGCTTTCTAGGGCTTACTAAGCTTCCGGCTATCGTTTCTATTACTTTTACTTCTACAAAACCATTTGATAAGGGTAGATTTAAAGAAAGAGATTTGCAGGTAAAGCGGCCTAGGTATGACCAACAGCCCCAACAGGCTCGGCAGCAACAGGACCGGCCAAAGATTCAACGGGCAGAGTCACAGGATTTATTAAAGCGGCAGCAGGCGGCTAAAAAAGCAGAGCCTGTAAAAGTTACCCCTCAGCCATCTGCGGAGGAATTGCAGGTTTGGACTCCTGAATTGGCAGGCTTTGTTACAGAAAATCTTAAAGATTTATTAAGAATGACGCAGTTTCAGATTGCGTGTAATACAAAAATAGATAAAAAGAATCTTTTTGTTTATTTTGAAAAACCCATAATTGATGATTCCGAAGAAAATAGAATTTTTTTCAATGCTACATCCTATCTCCTAATGCAATTTTTGAGGCGAAAACATAAAAAGAAGTTTCGCGGATATCAAATTTTAATGAGTTCTGCAGCGTCTAATGAACCGAAAAATCCAGTCAAATAATCCACAAGACCAGCAGACAATTATTGCATTGTGTACTCCGCAGGGAAGCGGCGCTCTGGCTCTTATCCGTCTTTGCGGGCAGGATGTTTTTGAAGTTGCCGGTAGGTTTGCAAAGTTGTCAGTCAAAAAAAGTTTTTTAGAGCAACAAACTCATACAATTTGTCATGGATTTGTTGTTGATCCGGATGATGACAATAAAATAATTGATGAAGTTTTGTTTTTTCTTATGCGTGGGCCCAAAACATTTACAGTGCAAGATACTGTTGAGATTGGTTGTCACAATAATCAGTTTATTATAGAGAAAATTATCCAGATAGCTTGTAAATTCGGAGCTAGGATGGCAAGCCCCGGCGAGTTTTCAAGACGAGCGGTTCTTAATGATAAAATTAATTTGATACAAGCTGAAGCAATAAATGATTTAATTCATGCACAAAATGAGCTTGCGCTTAAAAAATCTATGGAGCAGTTACACGGTTCTCTATCGCATTTTTTATCTGATTTAGAGGGTGATTTTGTTCGGTTACTTGCATTTGTTGAATCGAGTTTTGAATTTATAGAAGAAGAGACTAAAGATATCGACTTAAATGAGCAGATAAAAATATACAGCTCTAATATTCTTAAAAAACTTGGTGAAATAAAAGTTAACTTCAATCAGCAAAACCAGATTAGACAGGGAATTAAAATAGCCTTATTAGGTTCGGTAAATGCCGGCAAATCCACTTTATTTAATGCATTGTTAAACCAGGAAAGAGCTATCGTTTCAGAAATTGAAGGGACAACAAGAGACTCGATCGAATCAACGATTTACCAAGACGGGGTATTCTGGACTTTTATAGATACCGCAGGACTGCGTAAGTCTGAAGATTGCATTGAAGTGCAAGGTATTGAAAGATCTTTGCGGCAGGCTCAAGATTCTGATTTAATATTGCTGGTTTTTGATGCTTCCCAAGAATTGAGTAAAGATCAAAAAAACAGCTATAAAGAAATTATTGATTTATATGCAAAAAAAGTTATCTTTGTCGTGAATAAAATTGATCAGGTAGATTTTGATAAAAATAGGTTTGATGAAGTTTTGCAAAAGGGAGAAGATGTTATCGCAATATCAGCAAAGGAAAGGAGAGGCGTGTTGGGTTTGCTACATGTGATTGCCGGTAAGATTAAAGAGATCATTTCAAATGGTCAGTCATTATTTTTATTGAATCAGAGGCAGGCCAGATTGATTAATGAAATCGAGTCAAAATTTGAATTTATTGTAAAAAATCAGCTCGGTACCCTAGAATATGAAATAATGGCATACCAACTCAAAGAAATTTTGGAGCTTATGTCTGAGTTAACAGGTAAAAATGTTAACGAACGAGTTTTAGACTCTGTTTTTAAAGAGTTTTGCGTAGGAAAGTAACAAAGTTTCTAAGGAGTCGAGTAAACCTGTTTTAGGGTGGATGGCTGATGAAGATTTCTTTAAATCTTAAGAGGATTGTTTTATTTGGTTTTGTCTTGTTCTGTATTTGCGGAAGAGCCTTTGCTGGTAAAAAAAGGCGATCGAAGCTTTTTAATTCTCCACAATCGCACAATCGTGAGATTTTTTCAAAAACACTGTGTAAATTTGTTTATGACGGTGAGATTGGATCTGATAAGGACTACTTTATTTGGGAGTGTGAGTCAGACTTTCCTTTTACCGAGTTAATTTTGTCTTGGAATTCATTGCGTCCAAATGTAGGTAAGATGACCTTTTGGGTTAATGTGAGATATAACAACTCCTGGGCAGGGTGGCAACGTCTGGCAGAGTGGGGTTCTCATGGGCAACGTACTTTTGTAAATAAACTTAATCGCTATGTCCATACAAAACATGTAAGAGTTGAAACACAGAGGGGTTTATTTGGATCTGCGTTTAAGGTAAAAGTTGCATTTCAGAGAGGGGCTGACCCAAAAAATTTGAAAGCATTGTTTGTATGCTTATCCAATCTTAAAAAATTTAAAGAGTGTCCCTACAAATCAGAACTTCCGTCCGTTATTATAAATGGTGTTCCACGCCAGTCTCAAATGGTTTTAAACCACCCAAGATATCGTGATCTCTGTTCTCCTACTTCCGCAGGAATTTTGGTTAATTATTTCATGAAGAAATTTTATGGACAGTGCCCGCGTGATCTTAATGATTATCTGGTGGATTTTGCTGACAAGGTTTATGACAACGGGTATCTGAATATTTATGGTAATTGGCCTTTAAATGTTGCCCAGGCATATGATGCTACCAATGGGAACGTGTATTTCAGAGTTGAAAGGCTAAATAGTTTTGATGACTTACATGGATACCTTACAAAAAAAGTACCTGTGGCCGTTAGTGTTAGGCAGTTAGCCGGAGGGGCGACATCTTACAGTAACGGACATTTGATGGTTGTTGTTGGATGGAATAAGGAGAAGCAGGTAGTTTTATGTATTGATCCAGCCTTTTCGAAAAATTCTTGTACACCTAAGGCGTACAAGTTGCGAAGTTTTGTCAGGGCCTGGGGACGGTCCACGCATTTGAGTTATATTCCAATACCTCGAGATCAGATTTGCGAGTTGGTATAGATTTTTTAGGAGAGTTTAAATCGTAGGTTTATAGGTATAATTTCCCCTAAATCCCACTTAAAAGTAAGATTGAACGTTCTGCTTGATTTTGTTCTCCGTTCCTGTGATATAATTAGAATGTTTTAATTGTTAGGAGTTTTTATGAACTCAGAAAAATTTACAAATGCTTTTGCTGATTTGTTGCAGGAATCGTACTCACTTGCGACACAAGAAAATTATTCCACTTTTTCTCCCATTCAGCTTTTATACTCTGCATTAAACAACGACTTTTGCGCTTCAGGTTTTAGATCATGCGGAATTGAGGTTGATGATTTCAGTTCGGTTGTTCAGCGTGAACTTGAACGACTACCCAAAATAAGTGGTGGGCAGATTTCGGTTGATTACTCATTTCAAAAGTTTTTAGGAGAATGCGAAAAAGAGGCTAAAAATCTTGGCGATGAATTTATCAGTCTTGATGTCTGTATGTTGGTTTTCTCAAAAACGGGTACTTTGCCAAGTACAATTCAGCAGTATTTTAAACAGCATGGTTTTACGGGTCAGTGTGTCTTAAATTGGATTAAAAATATACGCGGAGGGGAAGCCGTGACAAATCAGAATGCGGAGAGCAGTTATCAGGTTCTTGAAAAATACTGCAAAGATCTTACAAAGTTAGCAAAAGATGGGAAACTTGACCCTGTAATTGGCCGAAACGATGAAATCCGGCGCGTTGTTCAAATTCTGTCACGCAGAACCAAAAACAATCCTGTGCTTGTCGGTGATCCCGGGGTTGGAAAAACTGCAATAGTCGAGGGGATAGCCCAGCGCATTATCAATAACGACGTGCCTGAGAGCCTAAAAAATCGCAGAATTTTGGCTCTTGATTTGGGATCTTTAATTGCAGGAACCAAGTATAGGGGCGAGTTTGAAGAACGCTTAAAATCGATTTTACAGGCAATTGAAAAAGAGCCCGAAGGTATAATTCTTTTCATTGATGAACTACACATGCTTGTAGGTGCAGGGGCTACAAATGGCGGGATGGACGCTTCAAATCTGTTAAAACCGGCTCTAGCTCGTGGGATACTGCATTGCGTTGGAGCAACTACCGTTACTGAGTACAAAAAATATATAGAGAAAGATGCGGCGCTTGAGCGTAGGTTTCAAAAAGTTTTAATTGAGGAGCCGTCAATTGAAGATACGGTTTCGATCTTGCGTGGACTTAAAGAGCGTTATGAGCTACACCATGGGATAAGAATTAAAGATCAGGCGCTTGTAAAAGCTGTTACTCTCTCTTCTCGTATGATTTCAGATAGATTTTTGCCGGACAAAGCCATAGACCTTATTGATGAGGCGGCTTCTATGGTTAAAATGGCCATTGATTCAAAACCGGAGGTTCTCGATCAGCTTGATCGTCGTATAAGGCAGCTTGAGATAGAAAAAGTGGCTTTGAGCAAAGAGAAAGACGAGAACTCCCAGACTCGTCTTAAAGAATTAGAAAAAGATTTAACCGATTTGAAAGAGTCATATCGAATAAAAAATGAGCAGTGGCAGGCAGAACGTAAGCCGCTTGAGGAGATTCAAAAGCTTTACGAACAGATTGACAATGCAAAAATTGAGTTTGCACAG
>CAZSLQ010000042.1:0-3358 GCA_964607885.1 uncultured Pseudomonadota bacterium | reverse complement strand
GCGGTTGACCACGAGGTGCATCCGCTCCTTAGGCAGGCCGAGCGAGAGGGCGATTTTGCCAAAGCTTCAAAAATTAAGTATGGCAAGATTGTGGAGCTTGAAAAGAAATTAAGTCAGGAGCAGTCTAAGCTAAACAAAGTAAAAACTCACTTGATTAAAGAAGAGGTTGATGAAGAGGACATTGCACTTGTTTTGTCTCGCTGGCTCAAAATTCCTGTAGAAAAATTAAAAGCTGATGAGGGTCAAAAACTTATTGAAATGGAAGGCGAGTTACACAGACGAGTTATTGGTCAGGATGAGGCGATAACAAAAATTTCTGATACGATTCGAATCCACCGCTCTGGAATTGGGGACCCAAATAAACCCATAGGGTCATTTCTGTTTCTTGGGCCAACAGGAGTTGGTAAGACTGAAGTAGCCAAAACCCTGGCCGATTATCTCTTCAATGATGAGCATAAGATGATTCGCATTGACATGTCTGAATACATGGAAAAGCATGCAGTCGCGAGGTTAATTGGTGCACCTCCCGGATATGTTGGATATGAAGAGGGTGGGCAACTGACTGAGGCCGTACGTAAAAACCCATACAGCGTGATACTTTTTGATGAGATTGAAAAAGCTCATCATGATGTGTTTAACATATTTTTGCAGATACTTGATGAGGGACATCTGACCGATTCCCAAGGTCGTACCGTATCTTTTAAAAACTGTATAATTATCATGACTTCTAATATTGGATCAGATTTAATCTTGGATGCTGGGGATATCACCGAAAAAGTGCATAAAGAGATCGATGTGTTGTTACACAAATTTTTCAGACCTGAAATTTTAAATAGAATTGACGAAATTGTTTACTTTAAATCCTTAAATAAGCAAGATGTAGAAAAGATTGTGGACATACAGCTTGACCTGCTTAAAAAACGGTTACTTGAAAGAAATATTGAACTTGAGGTTTCGGATAAGGCTATTGCGCTTCTTGCTGATCTTGGGTATCAAAAAGAGTTTGGAGCAAGGCCTTTAAAAAGGGCTATCCAGCATTATCTGATAAGTCCACTTTCTGTTGAGATTTTGAGGCAGCCGGAAAAAAGAATTTTTAAAGTTGAAGTAAAAAAGGATCAGTTGGTGATCGGATAAAAGAGATTGAGGAGAGAGTATGGTTTGTAAGTTAGAGCGATTTTTTTTAATCGTGTTCATGGGTATTTTTTCCAGTTTACTTGGAATGGAAGAGCAAACCCCACAGGCCAGACTCTTTCGTCTTTACGAATCTATGCATAGTAAAATGTCAATGGCATCTTCATCCATGGACGACTACTACAATCGGTTTATAAATGTTAAACATACTGATTTAGACAATTTATCCGTATATCACAGAATTAAAAAACTCATAGAAGACCAAAATGATATTATTCTAAAAGAGATTGGATTAGCCAGGGATTTAATTGTTGGGATTAAGGCCTGTGATTCGGATGTAACTTACGCTAAAGACTTCAGACCTAGTGTAACAGAGCATTTGGACAGATTAAATTTTATAACCGGAATTTTTATTAACATGGCAATTCTTCCTGTATGTGCATACATTCAATGGGTTAGCGGTTTTGATGAAGTTTTGGACCTTTTGGATACACCCAGGTTTAAATCAGATGCTTATGGTGACACCATTAAGGATCTTATTTACTCAATGAAGGAAACGAAGGCTAAAATTTATAACGTTATAGATAGTCTGCTGGAAGCTGCTCTAAGCAAAGAAAAAGACGCAGATGAGCGTAGAAAGTTAGAAGAGGAGCTGAATCGGCGCCAGCAAGAAGAAGAACAAAGAAGACTTGAAGAGGAAGCCAGAGCTATGGCTGAAGAAGAAGCGGAGCATCAAAGAGCCGAGCAAGCAAGACTAGAGGCCGAAGAAAGAGCTAATCAAGCAGCAGAAATTGCTAGAAAGGCTAAGGAAGAAGCCGATCGGGCGGAGCAAGCCGAGAGAGCAATATTGGAGGAAGATGCTCGTAGGGCAAAGCAAGCTGCAGAAAAGGCAGAGGAAGAAAGACAAAAGGCTGAATTGGAGAATCAAAGGCGAAAGAGGCTTGCAGAAGAAGCTAAAAAAATGGATAAGGAAGCACTAAAACAGGTTAGAAAAGGAGTTAAGGGTCTTCCCAATGTAAAGGCTTTGCTCGAAAAAATTAAAGAAGATGTTCAGAAGGAGAATTTTCAAGCCCTTCAGGACGATATAAGTAAAGAGACTCTAGAATTTAAAGGCAGAAAAATCCCGGGTTTGTTAAAATCTTTAAATGAATATCTCTCTAACGGTACCGTTGGGCTCTTCATTCAGATCTTTAAACTAATTAAGGGGGCGTTGGAAATTGCAGAAATTAAAAATACCCAGAAGTCTCTAATTTTTAATTCTCTTAAGGCAAAACTAACTGCTGTACCGGAATTTTATCAGTTAGTTAATAAATCGGGAATCATTGGAAGTCAGCAAAAAGATATTTATAAAAAGGGTGCCGTTGAATTCGAAAATTTAATTAGATTAATAGATGCTTATAAAAGTATGTGCTTGGCTACGAAAATTCAAGGGGTAAGAACGGAGGAGACTATAAAACAAGAGCTTTTTAATGGTGATTCACTGGATACAACAGTGGGAGAAATAAGAAAAAAAATAAAAGCCGAGCAACAAGCCAAGAAGGAAGCTGAAATTGAAGAAAAACCCGAAAAAAAGACCGAACCGGAAATACCTCCTGATCTGCCACCAAGGGAAGATCCTATAAAAAAATCTCTCATCAAATTAAAAGGGTCTCTGCAGGAATTAAGAGACAAATCAGAAATTTTGCGAGATAAATTGGGTGCCTTGGCACAGCGTATCGGTGAATGAGTCTAGCTTTGGGAGAGAGGTATGAGTCCATTTTTATGTTTTTTCGTGCTAATGTTTTTATTAACTACACAAAATAATGTTTGGGGTATGTATGGATATCAACAACCTGTTGATATTCCTGGGCAGTATGTGTCACTGAAAACTGATCGTTCTGATGGGTTGAAGGGTTATGATAAAAGAAAATACCCCTTTATCCATTACTTAAACGCTCCGGAAAGAGAGGCCGTAAATCCCTCTATAACCTGTGAGGACGCGTCTATTTTTTATGCGTGGCGTATGGGGCAGGTGTTGGAGCGAAATCCTTATGCCGCATACCTGGAGTTGGTTAATGCTTTCAGTGACAGACAAGCCTTTCCTGATATGCATGACCTGCGATCTTTTTACGAAAAATTAATTTCAACATTTCCCAGAGGGTTTGGAAAAAAGGCTCCTGACATAAATGAGGTTGTTCAAAGATTTTATCCCAAAGAGATAAAAGATAAAACATATATCTGGGGAATG
>CAZSLQ010000041.1:1502-8328 GCA_964607885.1 uncultured Pseudomonadota bacterium | reverse complement strand
TTCCTCGTCCCTCCTCAACGGCATTTACTATAGATGCAAAATTATCATCAACTATGACCATGTCTGCAGCCTCTTTTGTAACCTCTGTTCCTGTAATTCCCATTGCCACACCAATATCTGCCGCCTGAATGGCCGGTGCATCATTAACGCCATCGCCGGTAACGGCCACAACGGCACCTCTTTTTTGCCAAGCTTTTACGACGCGCATCTTATGCTCTGCAGAAGTTCGTGCGTAAATGGAGATTTCAGATACACGTTTTACTAAATCTTCATCAGTTATTTTGTCCAGTTCTATCCCCGTTAACACATTTTCAGATTTGCCAACAATATTCAAAATTTTTCCGATGGCCGTAGCTGTTTCCTTATGATCACCGGTAATCATAACCGTGCGTATTCCGGCCTGTTTGCATTTGTTTATAGCCTCTTTTACTTCAGGCCTTGCAGGATCGATCATTGCAATAAGGGCAACAAATGTTAAATTTTGTTCTGTTGATTCATCAATTTCTTTAATGTCTTGTGAAATTTCTCGATAAGCAACCGCAAGAACTCGTAAGGCTTGCCCACCCAGCTCGCTGTTTGCCTCATGAATCTTTTTTTTGTTATCTTCTGTCATCGGAATTGTTTTGCCGTTCACAAGCATATTGTTTGAAAGATCGATGATGATATCTGGGGCACCCTTTACGAATAAAATATTTTTTTGTTGAGTTGAGTATAACATGCTCATGCGCTTACGTTCTGAGTCGAAAGGGATCTCTTTTATGAGTTTATACTCAAGATCTAATTTTTCTTTATTAATTCCGGACTTGGCGCCAGCAACAAGCAGTGCTCCTTCAGTAGGGTCTCCGGCAATATACCATTGTCCATCGCTTTCAACCAATCCGGCGCCATTGCATAGAACGCCAATTTTAAAGGCAAGTTTTAAATCTGAATTTTCATCAAGTGGCACAGGTTTTTTATTAAAAAGGATCTGCCCTCCGGGGTGTATCCTACACCTGTGACATCAAAATAATTACTATTTTGCCAAATTTTTTGTACGGTCATTTCGTTTTTGGTTAGAGTTCCGGTTTTATCTGTGCATATAACCGATGTGCATCCTAAAGTTTCAACAGACAATAATCGTCGAATAATGGAGTTTTTTTTTGCTATTCTGTGAATGCCTATGGAAAGCGCTACGGTTACAACGGCCGGCAAGCCTTCAGGTATTGCCGCTACAGCCAAACTTAAGGCTGTCAGTAGCATTGGAATATACTCATGGCCTCTAAAAACTCCTAATAAAAAAACTATTAAGACGATTCCCAGACAGACAATGGCCAGTTGATATCCCACCAGTTCGAGTTGTTTCTGTAAAGGTGTTGGCTCTTCTTTGGCTGTCAGTAACAGTGCAATTTGTCCCAGTTCTGTTGATAGTGCGGTTTCTGTAACAATTATTGTTCCTTTACCGCGGACAACCGTTGTACCCATGAAGGCCATATTTTTTCTATCACCAATATCCAATTCGGGACGATCTATCTCCTGAGTGATTTTTCCAATTGCTGTTGATTCACCTGTCAATGAAGCTTCTTGTGTTGCAAATTGATAAACAGTTATAATCCTTCCGTCAGCAGGAACTTTGTCACCGGCCTCCAAAACAACTAAGTCTCCCGGAACCAAAAAGATGGAAGGAATTGATTGCAGCGTTCCATTGCGAATTACTCGTGACATGGGTTTTGTCATTTTTTGCAAAGCTGCAAGAGCTCTTTCTGACCGGTATTCTTGGTAAAAACCTATTAATGCGTTTATTACAACAATCGTGCCTATGGCCAAAGAATCCACCCATTCTCCGAGAAAACCTGCGATTATTAGAGCTGCGATTAAGATCCATATAATAAAACTTGAAAATTGGTTTAAGAGTAGCTTAAGAATTGAAAAGTCACTGCTTTCAGGTAATTGATTTTCACCAAAAATTTTAAGGCGGTCCAAGGCTTCTTTTTCTGACAAACCACGTTCTTTATCCGTTGCAAGTTTTTTAACAACATCACTTACTGATAGCAGCCACCATCTCGTATTTTTTGTAGTCTCCATAGATTTCAACTCCTTTTTTTAAATTATAACATAGATCTCAAAAATTGGAGCTGCGTAAAATTAAAGGGCCCGCTAACCGGGCCCTTTAATGATTGTTTAGACAAAATCGAGTCGTTTCTTCAATGCTTTGAAAGACCAGAATCCAATACCAAGCCACATCATTAGTAAAACTAAGCAACATATCCAAAAGTTTATAGAACCACTTTGTCCTAACAACGCAGCTCGTACACCCTCTGCCATGTATAAGATTGGGTTTAATAGCAATATATAGGCAAATTTTGGAGCTACCTGATAAACCGATTGCCATGAAAATTGAAACCCGCCTAAAAACCATAGAGGGAACATGATTCGTGTCCACAATATATCAAATTTATCCATTGAGGGAATTATGGCCGACATTAATAATGTTGCAGTAGCACAAAACAGGTTAATTAATGTGACAAAAAATAAAAGTTTTGGCCATGATATGGCAAGTAGATTGAACTTGTTCCATAAAATTAGCTTTGCTAGTGGTAGTGTAGCAAGGCTCATAGCTACTCCAATTGTTGAGTAATAAAATATATGACTGCATAAAACCGTAAGAGTATGGGTTGGTAGCGTTAAATAATATTCAATGGCACGGTTACCCTCAAGGTCAGAAACAAAAGTTACGGCATTTCCATAAAGCTCAAAAATGCCAACACCGGCAATAATCCCTCCCAGCTGGAATGGTCCGAAATCATCGGATAATCCAAATGATTTCATCAAGTATCCCGATACCAGCATCGAGCATCCTGCCCAGATATAAAAGTTTATAAACTTATCAAATAGTACACTGCGTATGTTTGTGAATTTGAGTCTTATCAACTGTTTTAAAATATTCCAATCGATTTGTAAAAAGCTATTCATGAAATTTCCTTATTTTCTTGTAACAAAGTTAGAAACACCTCTTCCAAATTTTTTTTCTTAAAATCGGATAAAAGTTTTTCCGGTGTATCAATTAACTTGATAAGACCTTTGTCCATGATGCATACACGATCAGATAATACCTCAGCCTCATCAAGATAGTGGGTTGTTAAGATAACTGTAACCCCATATTTTTTTAGCTCTCTGATCTTTTCCCAGATTTGACGCCTTATATGTGGATCGAGTCCAACAGTTGGTTCGTCCAGGAGTACTATCTTGGGACTATGCATTAAACAGCGAGCTATCATGAAGCGCTGTTTATATCCTCCAGAGAGAACATCCGCTTTACAATTTAAATAATCACTTAGCTCAAACTGATCAACAAGCTCTTCCAACCGAATTCGAATTTCATGTTTTGGCATACGATGTAAATGTCCTGAGAATTGTAGATTTTGCTCAAGTGTTAACATCCCATCTAAATTTGGTTTTTGAGGACAAAATCCCAGGTGAGATCTGTAGCCTACCAAATCTTCATATATTGATTTTCCGGCAAAAATTATATCACCTTCCGTTGGTGGGTGGAGCGTGGCGATTATCGATGAAAGTGTTGATTTGCCTGCACCGTTGACGCCTAGCAGGGTGATTATCTCATTGCCATAAATATCCAGGGATACACCTTTAAGGGCCTTGATTGGTTTTTTCCCTTTTTGTGTATATTGTTTTTTTAAATTTTTAATTTGCAAAATTTTATTACTCATATCTATTTTCCATTTATTTTTATATTAATTTTTTGAATACAACAGAAATCTACCGGCTCTTTAAGCACGTGGTAAACAGGCAAAGAATTACCCTGCAAGCGCAGGTGTACGGAATAAGACAAAAAATGAGATATAAATAACGAACACCAAAGATTGCACAAGTAATAATTTACTTGGTTTTTACCATTCTAATACGGAATATGTTATTAAAAATAATTTCCACGGTATAACCCCTTCGGAAAATAAAATTTTAAATCATAACTACTTTATTTAATCAAAAAAGTTGCAATATGGCAATTTAATTTACAAAAACCACAAAAATATGCTTTTTGTGCGTTTTTAAGTACAAATAGCTATTTTACAAAATGCATAAAATATTTTATTATTAGTAATATTATAAAAAATGAGGTTATTTTGGAGGTTATCGTGAACAAAAAATCACTTTTAATTATATTGTTATTTGGTTTTGTTAATTTTTTTTATCGTGTAGATGCAGCAACTACCTGTGTGAAAAACCAAGATAGCGAAAAGGCTGCAAATTTTTTAGCTGTTCAAAAATCGTTTTTAGACAGAATTTCCCCACAGGATTGTAAAAATTTACTACAGGTGCTGAGATGTCATGAGCTTGTTTTAGAGTATTTTTTTGCGGCGCGTCTAACCAGAAAATCTGACCAGTTTATGGACTCTCGAGATTTTGATGCAAATCAAGCCGCATTTTTAAAGCAAGAAAAAAAAACTTTTGATTTGCTGAGCTCTGAGGCAAAAGCCTTTTTGGACCTTATGCAAGATTTTATTAGAGATGAGGGGGTTGGATTTGATTTCAGAACAATACCTCTATTGTTTGAGATGCGAGCGCAGTATCTTTGCAAGATACAGGAATTCATAAAACAGGTTATTGTGTGTGCAAAATGGTTTTCCGGTTCCTTGGGGAATGAAGAAATTTTTAAAACAAATAAAATTTTAAAAAGATTTAAAAGTTTATTTATCAAGAATGTTTCAGCCCGCGGAACAACATTTACCTTAGACCAAATATTTAAAATTATACTTGCCGATTTATCCAGGGATATTTCCTTTTTTGATTATACCTCTGTCAAAGGAGAGTTTGGTGTTCGCCTGTTTAATATAGCAGAATATTGTAAGGCTCCTGAAGAGTTTTTAAAGCAGTTTGAAAATCCTGATGCTACCGGAAGAATAAAAGTCGTTTTAGGGGTGCTAAAACAAGTATTAACGCCGTTACTAGATGCGGGGCACAATTTTTTTGAATTGGATCGACTTTTTCGAAACAATTATTCGGAAATCCAGGATTACATAACTACTTTTTATAACAATATAGGATTGTTTAAATATGTTTATGGAATGGTTTACAATGAAATTTATCAAAAGCTTTCAGATTCAGAAAAATTCTTTAACGCTGCTGATCCTCAGTTTTCTAATGTTACGTTGCCTAAGGCAATTTTTATATTTAATCAAAAACAGGATGATTTGGATTTTTGTAAAAAAGCGCTTACCATCTTCAAAAAAATGAATGAATTTCGTGAGAAACATTTTGTATTAAAGCAAGTTGATGATGGTTTTTTTTACGAAGTAGTTGAAGATGAACGTTTTTTCAGAGATGTTGCAACATACAAAAGAGAATGTGCAGAGATTTTTAAACAGGATGACCTGCTTAAAAGTATTTTTACTTTAGATTGGCTGAAACCCTCAACTCTTGTTGATAGGTACAAGAATGGTGATTTTGATATACTTACAGTGTCATTAACATTTTTGTTTAATAATTACACACGGTGGTTTGAAAAACGTATTGCAATGTTAGAATTTAGACAAAGACCTTCAGCTGAGGCTTCATCATCGTATGTGTTGGATCAAATTGTTCTCCAAAAACAAAAAGAAAAAAGTTCTTCAGCCAAAGCAAAAGCCAAGAAAGTAAAACCAAAGAAGGTAAAAATTGAAGAGTCGCCCGGAGCCGCATGCTCATCCGATGCGGTTCCTAGTGTACCACTGCATTCCGAGGTGAAGAAACAAGAACCAGAATGTGTAACTTCACGGGAGTTGGATCAGCCAGGTCATTCGTCTTTGGTCGTAAAATCTGCGACTAAAAGAAACAGGTTCACAGATATAACTAAAGAAATTTGGACTTTTAGGGACGACCATTGCCCAAGCGCTGAGGTTCCAGGTGTTTTTACAACTTGGGTTTTGTCATGGGATTTATTCAATTATGAGGGGATGACCTTAGTATTGTATCCGGAGCATTCTAATTCAATAAATTTTGAGGAATTTTCATTTGATGCCTGCAGGGAGCATAATTTTGCGAAGTTTGAGCGAGGGGACAAGTTTCATAATATTCCGGATAAGATTAATAAATGTCTCAAAAACGGATATTACATCGATTTTGATGATCCTAAAGCACTTGATATTTTTAAACAGACTTTTCCAGGTTTGCATCAGTCTCTAAGGCCGGCAATTAATTGCTTTGCGATAGTTATAGAAGCGAAAATAACGAGCAAACATTATTTTAGAAGCTATTTAAATGAAGCGGATGTTAGATCCACTCGAAGATTACAGAGAAGCCATTTTGACCATAATGGTCTCATTGTGTGGATTTTCGATAAGAAAAGAAAAACATGTTTTCACAAGTTTTTCCATGAATTTGAAGAGAGCTACCGCAGAACCCATACTCAGTAATATTTTTTAAAGTAATTATGGAGGTTATATAATGAGCAAAAAGTTAATGTCATTTTTATTGTCGATTTTATTTGTTTTTTCTTTTCAAAGTAATTCCAATGCGATGAAGAGATTTTTTTCGGCTTGTTATACAAAAGTTTCAGGTTCATCTGCTGCAGGAGAACCTGATTTGAATAGGCAACACAGAATGGAAAAATCCGAAAGAATAACTGTTGTAATAAGAGAAAGCTCCGTACTTCTTGGGCAGATGTTTAAAGAATCTCTAGAACTGGCATTTAAAGAGTCCTTTGAAAAAGTCAAAACAGGGCTTATTAAAGAAAATAAAGTTGGCCAGGAGGTTTTGAGAATAGGCAATCAGATACTTGAAGAGATCTTATTATTAATTTTTTCAAGAATCGATTCAACAATTACTGAAATTCAAAGGCAACCGAACAGTTGTG
>CAZSLQ010000041.1:0-1492 GCA_964607885.1 uncultured Pseudomonadota bacterium | reverse complement strand
TAAAACTGTTGTAATGAAGATTTTTTCAGAAAAAGTTTCACGGTTCAGTATGCTTGCAAAAGAGAAGTGTAAAGATGCATCGGGACAGAAAAAACTTATTGATATGATTATTGAATTTATCTCAAGTAGTAAACCTGCGGCTGCAAGTGCTTCTTCAGCAGCCTCTTCATCAACCTCTACTTTGGCATCTGAAATTGATTTGAAAAAAGTGGAGCATGAGGTGCGTGAGTTTGTAACAAAAAATGCTGAACAGATAAAGATGTCTACGGATGTAGTAGGTTTTTTAGTAATAATATTAGGAAGACTTGCTCCAATGCTGCCGGAATTATTGGAAAGATTTTCTGCAGAGATTCCTGTTGAATTCCAGGCACTTATATCCGATATGGGAGGGTGTTTTGCGGAACAGATTGGTATTTTTATGGAGTCTGAAAAAACAGCTCGTGATACTGTTGCTATGAAGGCTGCTGTATGTGAAAGAAAAAATATTTAAAAAGATAAGTGAAATTTTAAAACCATATGTACAGAGAGTTTTGAGTGGAATGGTTGAAGATTTTGCTCCAACGGGCACACGAAGTGTCATAAACACCTGTGCAACTTTATTGGTTTCAAGAAAATTAGATGGCGTTATTGAAGAGTCATCTAAAAAAATACGTACGTGGCTTGATACAAATAATCAGGATATTCTTGATGAATTAAACAGAATAATTTCTCAAATTATTGCCGTTGAGTAATCTTTGTTGATAATGCCAGCACCGATGCCTCAATTGATCTTTACAAAACTATTGTGGCAATTGATGAAAATGTTAAAGCCATAATTATGTCTAAAAACTACGGGTCATCCCAGTCGAGCTTTTTTACAGGAATTAAGAACTCAACCGGGGATGCTGTTATTATTATGAGAGGCAATCTACAAGATCCGCCTGAAGCCATTCCCGATTTGGTACAGAAATGGGAGCAGGGCTGTGATCTTGTTTATGCCCGACCTCGAAACTGTAGATGGGGGTATGACGATTTTTATATAATGGACCAAAAGGTTGCGGATGTTATAAGAAAACTTGATGACAAAAATTTTTATAACACGGGATTTAGTTCTTTACGCAACTTTAACAAAACCTATGTGGAGTATATTGGGCAGGACACAAGGAGTATTTGGTCGATACTCGTGAAGTGCCTGACCCGGATGTTTAGGCGCGGTATTATTAAACCGCCATACACCATTGCTGAAATTTTGGAGAACAAATCATAATATGCAAGATTGATTGAGTCCTTTGGCAATTAACTGCATTTTGTATTTGTGCAAGAATAGCTCTTTGGTTAAATAAATCTTGTAGTAATCGAATTCATTTTTTTTGAATTGCTCCTGAATTATAAAGCCTGCTTTTTGATGAGCATAAAGACTTCTCTTATTCGTAACTTTGATAAAAGCGAATATAGATTGACTGGTTTTGAAGTGCATTTGTAAAACTAGATTGAGAGCCTCTTGGTATTTTCC
>CAZSLQ010000040.1:0-8591 GCA_964607885.1 uncultured Pseudomonadota bacterium | reverse complement strand
TATCTGCGATGGTAATAATTAGTTTTAATCTTACTCCAATTGTGGGGATAACAAAGTTGTTAATCGTTTCAATTGTTGAAAGCTTAGATCTTGAAAATTTTCTACCTGCAAAAGTCTTCCACACTTCACAAAAAGTTTTGAGATTTTTATTAATAAGAGACTCTACGCTACTTAGCGATTCATTTTTTTGTATTCGCATTTCTTCGGGATTTTCAAAAGGTCCTTTAGGATTTTCAATTTTTTGTTGTATGATATTTGCCAAAAGATGTGCACTGATAGTGTCTTGAATTATCCCTGCGATAAATTTATCAAAAAGAGATTCTTTACCCAAAATATTCGGATATAACGATGAAGAGGAGAATAACTCTTTTACTTTAGTTGATACTTTTGTGTTTAATGTAGGATCTTTTTTGAGATCATATATCAGTTCTCCCCATGTTAATGTTTCATCTTCCGGGGGAGTGTTCTCTGCTGTACATCCGATATTTAATAATCCCAGGGATAAAGATAATATAAGTAACGTGCGCATAAAAATTCCTTATTGTAAGTGGGTTATTAAGATTTCCAATTTTGACTGCAGTTGTTGCATTTTGTTCCTTAATTCAACCAGTTTTGTACTAAGTTGGACCAAGTCTTGCCTGAGTTTGTCTTGTGCGCGATGTTTTAATGATTCAGTTAAGGTTTCTTTTATCGCTTCTCTTGAGGGGAATGTTAGACCTTGAATTTCCCTCATACGTTCGGCTCGTACGGACTCAATTTTTTGAGCATTTAGCAACAAATTATCCGAAATTCTCTTTCTTAGTTCTTCAATTGTTAGATTTGTAGGTATTTCGATTTCTGCTGTTGTGCCTTTTCTAGCTCGCTCTTCTAGTCGCTCTTTAATTTTTCTCTTTTCTTCCTCTTTCATCTTTTTTTCAAAAGGAAAGGACACTCGTGGAAGGTAAATATATTGGATGTATGATTCAAAAACATGAAGAACACTGTCAATGGAACCATCAAAAACGTTTCTTCCCTTTAATCTTTCTGGTTGATCGAGTAAAGCATCTCTTAAGCTTGAGTCATTCTTCCAAAGTGAAGTATAATAGTCCAAAAACACATTTGTTATGTATTCGGATAACTCTTTCACAGATTCTCCTAAATCGGGTTTAATGCGTGTTGCTATCAAACGATTTGCATTAGTTTCGCTTAGTTTGAATTTTTCAATCAAAAGCTTTTTGGTGATTGTTAAAATCAAAATTACTCTTTTTTTTAAAAGTTTTTTTATATCGCTTAAATATTCTCTATCATCTTTAAAATTTATAGAGGGTTCTTTTTCCAGTTTTTTCCTGATTGTTAAAACTTTTTTTATGAATTTTGCAAAATTCCTTGCATTTTCAGTGATTATTTCTTGGGCGGAGCTTATCAAGGTATCTTTATATTCTTTTACCTCCTTGGCATAAAAAGACTCCTTTCCGGCATCCTTTATTTGTGCGCTCAAAATTAATGCAACCCATAGGTCGGAGATTATGGATTTAAAAGTTGTTTTGAAAATTTCCGAATCCAGGTTGTAGTGCTCACCTTCTTTTATACCAAGGGTATCAAGTTGATCCTGAATTTTCTTTTGGGTTGAAAAAGCTATGCGAATTGTTTTATCTTTTATTTCCTCAATCAGATCGCTAAGCGGAATATTTGCTACAGATCCTTCTTCAGGCATCGCCGTTACGCTATTTACATAAAGTGAAACAATTAATATAAGTGTAATAAATTTTTTGATATTCAACTATGTACTCCCCTGTAAAATTATATGTCTATTTTTTCTTTTTCCATCTCTTTTGGTATATCTAACCCTATGAAATTTAGTATTGTTGGAGCAATATTTGATAGACTAAATCGAACCGTTTTTGAAAAAATCGCTTTTTGCTCACTTTTTTTATTTTTATTTACAAGAACAAAAGGAACAGGGTTTTTTGTATGAGCGGTAAGTGGAAAACCTGTTTGTAAATCAATTTTTTCTTCAGCATTTCCATGGTCAGCCACAATGAACATCGTGCCATTCATTTTTTCTACAATTTGCTTATAAAGTGCTTCTAGCTGTTTGTCCAGGCACTCACATGCCTTGACCGTGGCGTCAAAGTCTCCAGAATGTCCTACCATATCGGCATTTGCATAGTTAATTAGATAAAAATCTGCCGGGTTGTTTTCTAGTGAAGCCAGGACGGACTCTGTTATCTCGTTTGCACTCATTTCAGGGTGGTTTACATAGGTTTGAGTTTTTATGGATGCGATTAAAACCCTTGTTTCATTTGGTGTCTGAATATCTTGCATGCCCCTAAAAAAATATGTGACATGAGCATATTTTTCCGTTTCTGCAATTATAAAAACTTTTGGAGGTTTAGGCTGTTGAGTTAAAACCTCAAGAAGAGTATTTGTAATTTGTTCCCGATCAAACAAAATATCGTTATTAAATTTTGAAAAACCCTCTTTATATCGTGTTGTAGTAGTAAAAAATTGGAGGGTATGACAGAGCCTTTGCACCGGAAATTTATCAAAATTCGGATCAATAAAGCTTTGTGTTATCTGCATGGCGCGATCAGGCCGGAAGTTAAAGAATATAACGCCGTCGTGTGGTTTGATAGTTCCCGATGGATCAAGAACTATCGGCTTTATAAATTCATCAGTGACCCCTGATGAGTATTGAGTTTCTAGCACAGATTGCCAGGAATCCGGTCTGTTGGGTATACTCGCCTGACCGACAAGCATATTATAATATTTCTGTGTTCTGTCCCAGTTTTTATCTCGGTCCATGGCAAAAAATCTGCCGGATATGCTTGCAATTGTCCCATGACCGAGCTCCTTGCATAAAGCATCAAGTTTTTCAAGATAAACGGATGCACTTTTTGGCTGAACGTCTCGCCCGTCAAGGATTGCGTGAATATATATATTTTTTAATCCACTCATGACAGCCATTTTTAACAATGCGTGGAGATGGCATTCGTGGCTATGTACGCCTCCATCAGAAAGTAATCCAATTAGTTGTAGACTAGTATCACTTTTTTTTATCTTCTCAAAATTATCAATTAACATTTTATTTTGAAAAATTTTGTTATTATTAATTTCATCATGAAATTTCTTAAGTGTTGAAGAAATTATACGACCGGAGCCGATGGTAAGATGACCGACTTCAGAGTTTCCCATGTAACCTGGGAGAAGCCCGACGTACTGGCCGGATGCGTTTAGAAGGGTGTGTGAATAATTCTGTAAAATCCAATTCCAGAATGGCATCTTTGCGTGAGCTATGGCATTGCCTTGGGTATTTACACTGTACCCAAAACCATCTAGAATTATAAGAGCGATTGGTGAAATGTTATTATTTTTGTTCATAAAAACCGATTTCTTTTTATTTATTTTTAAAAAACGTTGTCTTTCGCTAAAATAGTTAAAAGTTAGATAAGTCCAAGAAAGGTTAGCATTATGTTTAAAAATTTGGCAATAACTGTTGGTATTTTATTAGGAATGTTATTTATAATTAAACCCATTCATGCTGAAAAAGAGACTTGTGAGGTTTCAGGTCTGGATTTGGGTGATGTCGATATCTCTAATATTTCATTTGATGTTCTTAATGCAGTTGAAAGTGAAAATTTTCAAGAAAGTAAATTAACACTCAGAGACAAAGTTAGAATTGGGTTAGAGCTGTTAAAAACAGATGAGGGCAAAGAGGCTGTTAAACAGCACATTTTGGGGAATAAGTATAAGTATATTGGTGGTACTGCCATGATATGCATAGCTACAGCCGTCATTTATTGGTGTAATTATTGTAAATTTGCCTCCGGGAAATGAGATGCATGACAGGCACCAATTTGCTATCTATTACGCGAACTTATCAAATATTTTTTCCCATAAAAATTCAAATAAGCATGTTGAATTTAAGGATAAAGATTTATGGCATAGATTAACTCGTGTGTTGCGTGTCAGGTCAGGGATTGAGATTATTTTGTTTGATGAACAAAATAATGCAAGAGTAAGAATCCTTGATGAGACCTTTACGAAAAAAGATACTGTTGCGTTTGAGATTGAGTCTGTAGGTGCCAATAAACCTGTTGATCCATCGATAACTCTTATGCCGTGTCTGCTCAAAAAAGATGCCTTTGAAGATATAATTTACGCTGCCGCTCAGATGGGGGTTAATAAAATTATACCTATTTTATCAGAAAAAGTTCAACGATCTTGGTTAGAGGGAAAAGATTTTTCTCGCTTGTCCAATATCATGATTGCGGCGTGCGAGCAGTCCAAAAATTTTGTTGTACCCGAGCTTTGTAAACCTGTTACCTTTGAGAACCTACCGATTTTGGAAGATTCATTTAAAATTTATTTTGATCCTGAAGGGGTTAGGTTTATAGATATGCTAAACAATCTACAAGCAACCGGGCCTTCATCGGTTACCCTTTTTTTTGGTCCGGAGGGTGGTTTGACTGAGAAAGAGGAAAAGGTACTAGCCGGATTTGGCTTTCTAACATGTGCATTAACTCCCACTGTTTTACGGGCGCGAGAAGCCGTGATTGTTGGGTTAGGTGGCGTTAGAAGTGTACGATGAGATTACTTCCGAACTGCAAAGTATTGTGTTTTTAAGTACAACGGTTCAATCTGGTTTTCTATATTTTCTTTATTGATCCAGGATTTGTGTGCCATTTCTCCAATAATTTTGGCAGACGCGAATGGCAGATCCTCAAGAATTAGCGCTTGTGTTGAGAAATTGTGCCTGATGTTGCTTGCATAAAGTTGGCTACCTTGTCCACAAAAAAAGAGTTGTTGCCTAGGGAATCTTTTTTTCAAATCATCAAGAAAAGGTTCAATTTTCCGGCAGCCTTGAGAAATAATTGAGTATATATTGGGCATGATCTCGGAGATTAAAAAATACACATCGTTATTATATGCATTTAAGAGTGTGATAATTATTCCCGAACTTAATTTGATCTGACTTATGGCCTGGAGAGTTAGTGCCTCAAGTCCATTGATTCCTACCAACGGTATTTTGTTTTGAAATGCTACCCCGTTGATCGTTGCTATTGTAACTCTGAGCGATGTGAATGCCCCCGGGCCCCTGTCTACAGCCAGAAAAGACAGGTCTTCTAAAGACATGCCATGTTTCTTTAAAAGCGTATCTAAATTTACCAATAAATCCGAACTCGCATGTCCTTCGGTTTTTATAATCGAATCAATGCATATGCTATCATTGAATAAACAGATTTCTAACTGATTGTAACTTCCGTGAATACTTATGAATTTATCTGACATATTTTATTCATGTTGTTTTTTTAGTTTTTGCCGTTGATAGAAAAGACTAAAGGCATCATCTTTTAAAGAATTTTCTTTTCTCTCAATAATCTTGCCGCAGTTTATACACTTCCACCCCTCAAAATTTATGAAGTGGTCAAAGAACGACTGTACAACGAGTAGACCACCGCACTTTGGGCACTTCATATAATCTCCTTTACTTGATGGGCTTGCTCTGGCCGTATTTTTGAATTTAGTTAAACAGGCAGAAAAAACAAACCCTCTCCCCCTTATAGTAGCACAAGAATTTTGAATATACTAAGCATTTTTAAAAAAAATCAAAAAGTTCACATTTTACCGTTTCTTTTCAAGTATTTCTAACTCAAGCTCTAGCTTTTGTCTGTTTTCTTCTTCTTTTACACGTATTGGACTAGGAATGGGCTTATCAAAAGCAGATTTTTTTAACAGGTCTGTCTGTTCTTTAATTTTTAAATCACATATTTCTCCGAGCAGGTCAATTTTTATTGATGCTTCTTTATTTTGTTTTTTAAGGTCATTAAGTTGGGAATTAAGTGTGGATGCTGTTTTTTGGTTCTGTTCGGATAGAAGTCGCGAAGTTCGGTCAAATTTATTTAAAAGTTCCTTATTTGTTAAATGTAGATCTAGCATCTCCTTGCCCAAATCCTCAAAAGTTTTTGAGTACTGGGTTTTTGCCAATTTTGATTCAAGGATAACCTGTGGTTTCCCGCTTATTCTATTGATAGTGTTAAGAGTTATTTGTCTGACTTTTTCGTCTGATATTGGCTTTGGGGCCGAATTTATCTCATATAATGAAATTAGCCGAATCTGTTTCTTTTGCTCGGAGCTTAGCTCGAGTGTTTCAAGGATGGCATTCGATTTTTTAATGGCGGTTGCCACCTGATCTAATTGAGAATTTTTATTTATAATTTTGTTATAATTTTGATCAGAGAAGTATCTTGTTGCACCCAGTGTTGTGTCAAACCACTGTTTTTGATGTTCGAATCTTTTTGTGAAATCGCTTATTTGTTCAGGCTCCTCGCCTTCAATTATTATCTGTTGTAATAGAGCATTGTTCGCATCGAATTCTTTTGCAATCGAGATTTTCCAGGTATCTGTTATCGGTGTAAAATTAAATGACTCACTTGGGAGGCTTAATATTTCCATCAGGGGCATAATATCAATTGCTTTTTGTAGATCCGATAAGACTTTATTCTCTCGTTCTGTTTTTCTTATTTTTAGAGCCTGTTCGTCTGCAATGTTTATTATTTCAAGTATTTTAAGAGTAGCATTCTTTTTTAAGTTTAATACTTCTTCTTTAAATTCATTATTGATTATTTCCACGTCATTTTTTGCTTCCATTGATGATTCAGTTAATTCTTCCTGTGCAGATTTCTTAATTTGTGCTATATCATCTTCGGTTTCTTGCTGAATTTGCTGAATGTTTTTTTCAAGAAGAGAATTTATTTTTTTGACCTTATCAACGGCTTCCGTTTGTAACTTTTTTATCTCCGCATTTGTTTCTTCTTCGAGCTTTTGAGCCTTTTTTTCAGCATTTTCCAAAAGTTGAATTACTTCCGGACCTTGGCTTTGTTTTAGATCTGCTAGAATTTGTTTTAAAATGTCTGCACTTGTAGTTTGTGCAAAACAATTTTGCATACTGACAAACCATAATAGTATAGATAAAAGAATATTAATTCGATTTCCCATTTTCCCCCCTAATACTTTTCCCTAAGTCCTGGCCTAATTCAGGATTATAAAAAGCCCCTTCTCATCATTACACTAATATCTTAAATAAATAGTTGGATGTATTTCAATAAATTTCAATAAAACGTAGCTTTTTTTTGCTGACAAGGTATCATAATAACCTACAGCACCTCTTTTTATCATGTGATCAGCAGGAGAAGTGAATGATTGTTAAAAAAAATAAACTAGTAAACTTAGTATATTTCTACGGACTATTCGTTTTTCTTTTATTGAGTGGTGAATCTAATAATTCCGGTTCGGATCTTGTTCAACAGGATGGTTTGCATGATGTTTCCAAAACCGAAGAAAATACACCACAGCTAGTTATCAAAGATATCATTGTTAGAGGCAATAAAAATGTCGGTACGTCCGTTATTTTGAACAGAATTCTTTATAAAGTTGGGGATATTTTTCAGCCATCTAAAAGTGCCGATTCGATAAATAATTTGTGTGACTTGGGTTATTTTAGGCAAGTTACGATTGAGGGTGAGAATCTCAGCGATTCCGATATGAATCTTTATGTTACCGTGGAGGAGAAAAAGTTATTAGAAAAGATTGAATTTAAGGGGAATAAAGTTCTTTCTGCTACGAAATTAAAAGAGATTTTAAATGCTGATAAAGTAAGTACAATTGACGAAGTTGCTGCGCAAAAAATGATAAAGGATATAAAAAAGTCCTATCTGGAGGAAAATCGGCATAAAGTGAATATCTCTTTTGACCTGGTTCCAAATAAAGAAAATTCCAACAAGGTTACTTTATTGTTTAATATAGCTGAGGGACCTAAGTCATTAGTTAAGCGTGTGTACTTTATAGGAAATGAAAAGGTTCCTGAAAGAAAGTTGTGTAAATCGATATTTACGCGAGAGGATTGGCTTTTGAGTTTTTCGGACGGAGCCGGAGCTTATTCTGAGGATGCAGTAGAAATCGATAAGCATCGCATTGAATATTTTTATCGGGATCAAGGGTATTTACAGGCCAAGGTTTATAAAACTAAAGTAGATTTCTCCCGAAATGACCAAGATGTGTCTGTAACTTTTTATATAAAAGAGGGTTCACAATACATAGTTCGTGAGCTTGGTGCTCAGGGGGACGAAATTTATGGGCAGGACGAGCTTTTGCCTCTGATTAAGCTGGAGAAGGGTGCCCCATTTTCCCAAACGAAGGTTGTTGATAGTGTAAATGCCATTCGTGATTTGTGGGGGAAAAAGGGTTATATTTATGCAGATGTTTATCCACAAATTAAGCCCGATGAGGAAAATAAGCTTGTTGATGTGATGTTCCATGTTGAGCGTGGAAAGAGAATGTATGTTAACAATATTGATATCACAGGAAATAAGTACACACATGACAAGGTTATTAGAAGACAGCTTTCGATTGAGGAAGGTGATCTGATAACGAGTAAAAGATTGAACAGATCAAAGAATCAGGTCGAATATTTGGGATATTTCGAACGAGGTGGAGTTGATTGGAAAATTCATAGAATTAATGATGATTTGGCTGATCTTGAGATGCATGTTCAGGAGGCTAAGACCGGGCATTTTAACGCATCAATAAGTTATGGAAGTGATAAGATTACA
>CAZSLQ010000039.1:0-8764 GCA_964607885.1 uncultured Pseudomonadota bacterium | reverse complement strand
CTACCAACCCTAATATCACGTCACTATTGCCCTTAACTATTGGGCTCAAGTAGTTCACCGCATCACTTGTGCTCTTTATCCATGACACTATTGCATTAGAGTTGTTTATAGCAAGCCCTCCGCCTGTCTGGCTTAGGTACACTATCGCATTACTATTGTTAGTTATATCCTGTGTGTTTTTCACTATTGCATTGCTATTGTTCTCACAACACTCTGCAAGACCCAATATCGCGTTAGAGTTGTTCGTCACTTCCTGATCTAATGCAACAATCGCATTGCTATTTGTTCTGCAACAATTACTCAGGGATATTATTGCATTACTATTGTTAGTTATTCGTTGTGATAATCCGGAATTGGAATTTATTGCATTACTATTTGAATAAACAAGATTGGTATGGGCAACATCCGTTCCGCCACTTTGTGCAATAACAACATCATCCGCAAAAGATTCAACCCATGAAGATGGTGCATTATCCCCAAATGCCTTAACTATAGATTCTTCCGACCACCCCCTAACCTTACTCACATTACTAATTTTAAGTTTTGAGTTATTTGGATCGAGGGTAATATTTGCCCAACGACTTGAAAATTTTAAGTCGGCATAAGCAAAATGATTACAAAAACAAAGCAGTGAAAAAATAAGTAAAATATGCCTACAACTCATCTCCTCTTCTCCTTTTTCAAAAAATTAATTACTTCTCTTTTGTATTTAAAGTCTCATTACTAATCTCTCTGAACTCAGTACATTTAAAACGTATAGCACCTACTTATTAATTATTCAATCATTTTCAAATTCCAGAAGGAAACAATTTATAAAAAATGGCCTTTTAAAATCCGGCAACCATATTTTACACATATTTCACGTCCATATACCTTGGGGCCAAATAACCTTCCCAGCTCAGGATAAATTCGAGTCAGTCCAATCTTAAACAACTCCTCAATTTTATCCGTCGAAAAATTTTCTATAACAAATTTTTGGGCACGAAAAGACATTAAAAGTCGCTTCTCTTTTGATAAAAGAATAGATAAGGCCTTTCCCGCCATATCCTCATCCTCATTTACCCCAACAATATATCCCGTAAAATCATCTATAATATAATCTGAGGGCCCTCCGCAACTTGTCGCGACAACCGGAACTCCATGCAAAAGTGCTTCCAGACCTACTATGCCAAAACCTTCCTGGTAAGATGTTAAGAGCATAAGCGATGCACGCTCATAAAATGATTCCAGATCCCCGGCACTAACCTGACCGGTAAATACAATATTTTGGAAAAAAGGTAATTTTACAAACGGTTTTAAGACCTTATAATCCGGAGCTTTCCCTATGACATATAATTTAACACCTGGAATATACTTATAAATTTTATTGAACACACGCAAAAGCATCTCCACATTTTTTCTCGGATCGCTAAACCGTCCAACTGCAATTATCATGTTTTCATCTTTACCGGAAAGTGGAGGAACCACCTTACAATCAATGGGATGCCCACAACGTATAATCTTACTTTCTGGTCCACCCGTTATCTTCTCAAACTCTTTTTTGGAATAATCACTTAATGCCCAAATAAAACTAGCTTTATCCAGAATAAATTTTTCTATCTGGAGCATTTTTTTATTAGCCAAGCGATCAATTATATATCTTATATCCGACAACTCATTAACCCTTTTAGCTCTATCCTGCTCATATGGTGTGGAAATAACCATCCCAAATTTTTTACCTAAGAGCGCCAAGGGATGCGCACATATACATGTACCACTCGCAACCATAAAATAATCAAATCCTGCAAGGGCTTTTTCCCAATACTTTAAATTAAATTTATAATGCCCCGGCTCCCAAAAAGCCCATCTGGCACCGACTTCTACACATTTCATGCCAAAATAATTTAAAGACTGCGAGCTTGAACTAAATTTAATTTTTTTTAGACTTGTCGCAACAGATGGCTCAAATCCAAGAAAAAATACCGTCGGGTCAAAATATTTTTTACAAAAATCGTATGTAACCTTCAGAGAAGACAAAACACCACCATACCCATAGCTATTTTTTAGGGAAAGTATCGCAATCTTAGGTTTTTTTACAACTGAATTTGAAGGTTCGATCATCTACTCACCTTTTCTTGCAACAAAAAAAAGATCCGACTTCAATATCTGGGAATTGACCAGCCCTATTCTTCTAAACAAACCCATAATTTTTTTTATCAAAAATCTCATCCCTCTAGGAAAAAATTCTGCAACCACCTGAAGGTTTACCCCACCGTGCAATTCGACCGTCTCTACTTTTAAAGACAAATTACGCAATCTTGACTCAATATGTTCTAGCTTGTAGTAACGTTTATGCGTAAGATCCGTACGATGATAAAAGGTCAAGTTATAAGCAGGTAAAAACTTATCATCATCATGCGGAACACTCCCTACTATCAGACCATCCCTTTTACACACCCTTTTTAATTCCGCAAGTAATTGATTTTCGTTTTCTACATGCTCGATAATGTCAAAAGCAATTATAAAATCAAATGATTCATCTTTAAGGGGAAGCACCTCTTCCAGATTTATATTAAAATACTCTATATTTTTGGCAAGAGGCTGATTAATATTAATGCGATCGACGGCGGTTATTTTTAAATTCGGATCTCTTTCAGCAAGCCAACTGCTATAATAACAATGCCCTGCCCCAAGATCCAAAATAGATTGCCCTTTGAGATAGTTCTTTAAATACGCTAATTTTACGTCAGACAAATTACTGTTGCTCATAATTTTCCCAAAATAGTACCAAGAACTTTTTCAAGCGAATATTCTTGGACCTTCTCGTATCCGGCTTGAATAATCTTCAGACGTTTATCATCATTTTTTAAATAAAATTCTATTTTTCTTTCGAGCTCATCAATAGACTCAAAACACTCTAAGTGTTCTCCCTCTTTAAAAAGCACTTCAGCTTGGTCTACTGTTCTTTCAGCCATCAAAAAAGCCCTAGCCGCCGGAACCTCTATTGTGCGCATGTTATGCGCATCCATATTCTGTTCCCTTATAAAATTTAAAACAATTTTAGCACAGCGAAATGCTTTTATCATAGCAATACCATAAATTGCGGAACCTTTCAAATGTGAATGCAATAACGACTCTGGCGACAAACTTACTTGCCACCTATCACCCCAGATTGCAAGCTTCAAAGCCGGCATTCTATTAACAAGAGCTTCCAGCCATCTTTGACGCTCTAAATCCCAGCTACCAATAAAACAGACATCTGATTGAAAAGTTTCCGCTTCTTGCGCCGAGAGAATTATTTTTTGAGAAAATAGCTCAAAGTCAAATGCAAATGGAAAATATTGAACATTTTTAGCACCGGCCGAATAAAGAACAGGCATGAGCTCATTGGACCATATTAAAAAAGAATCGTACAACGGCAATGAAAGCAAGACATCTGAATTCGAATTTCCATTCCAAAAGACAAACGGATTATCTGGATAAAAATTTAATAAAATTACATTCGAATTAATCTGCTTTATCTTTTTTAACGTTTTATAAGATATTTTTTCACCCTTAATTATAAAAATCAGATTGGGCTCATAATTTTTTACTACTCTTAAAAAACAAAGATTTAATAAACTTTTACCCAAAACCGGCATACTAAATTGTGAATTTTTATAATTAAAACACTCAACAGAATGACCCAATTTCTTTAATGTTTTATAAAAAGAAGTTGCATAGGTATAAATCTCGGGATTCCGACTGATGTTCCCAACCAGCAAAATTTTTTTAAACTGCATCAGCGACCCTGCAAAATATTCTGATAAACATCAATGACTTTACGGCCATAGCTATCCCAACTAAAATCCAAAATATGTTGCTTACCCCAAACCCCCATTTCCTTACAAGCATCGGGGTTCTGAAAACACCATAAAATTTTCTCACCCAGTATTTGCGCATTTTTTGAATCTACCAAAAAACCATGAACTGAATCCTGAATAATTTCACTTACTCCCGCACTCTTTGAACAGACAACAGGGAGTCCTGATGCCATGGCCTCACCAACAACCATCCCAAATCCGTCTTCAAGAGAGGGTAACACAAAAAGATCCGAAGAGTAGTAAAGATTTTTTAAGGTTAATCGATCACAAGATCCTAAAAACTTAATATTAGGAGAAATTTTTAATTTCGAAATAATTTTTTGCATATCTTTTTGAATATTTCCAACCAAAATAAGTTCTGTAGAATTTTGTGGCAAATTTAAACTATTCCACGCCTCAATCAGGTACTGAACCCCCTTGCGAAGATTTATAAGACCGACAAAAATAACTCTAAACTTTTTATCTTTTTGTCCAAATTTTGTTGGCTTAAAAAACAGATCGCCATCAACTCCACATGGAACTTTTACAATTTTTCTTGCATCAATACCATGCTTTACAAAGCTTTGATAAGAAAAATCGGACAAGGTCATTATATAATCGGCTATCTCATACTCTTGAACCATTTTGTCTGATGTCGGTTGATAAATTGGAGTAAAATTTATACCCCATCTATCATACTCTGACTGTAAAATCACCTGTTGTTCTTTGATATGACAAGAACCTGACTCAATTATGGTTTTAGCACCAATCGATTTTGCGATTTGAAGCGACTTCAACGAATAATTTGCCCAGCCAACAAAAACATCGAACTTCCCAATTTTTTTAATCTCGTTACTTACCAGTAAATCAAATAAGTTATCTTTTACCGAATTAAAAACGGTAGGATTTATTAAATTAGAAAGTCTTAATTTTTGAAATACCGTGTCCAAAAACTTACAAGAATTGATAGAGCAAACCAGATTTTTATCAATTTTTGTATAATCCGATTTTTTACAACTGAATGAAAAAAGTTTTTGCAGGTAGCCCCGTTTGTGAAGCTGGTGTGCAAGGTTTATACAATGGAAACGACCCCCGGCAGAAACTATAACATTCATTATTAAATCTGCTTTTGATTTGGAAAATAGGCCTCTTTACCGCTGGGCTTAGAAAAATATTCTACCGTTTTTTCAATCCCATGCTGCAAATCAACCTTCGGCTCCCACCCCAACAATTGTTTTGCAAGAGTTATATCGGGCCTACGCATCTTGGGATCATCCTGAGGAAGTGGACGAAAAACAATTTTTGACTTACTTTTTGTAAGTTTAATAACCTTGTCTGCCAACTCAAGCAAAGTAAACTCCGAAGGATTTCCAAGATTAATCGGACCTATCACCCCTACTCCGGACTCCATCATCTTTATAATTCCGTCAATTAGGTCATCGACATAACAAAAAGATCTTGTCTGTTTGCCGCTTCCATAAACTGTTATGGGCTCATTATTTAAAGCCTGAATAATAAAATTACTCACAACGCGCCCATCTTGTGGATCCATACCGGGACCATAGGTATTAAAAATACGAATAACCTTTATATCAAGATTATACACTCTGTGATAATCAAAGATTAATGCTTCGGCACTCCGCTTACCCTCATCATAGCAAGCCCTGATGCCTATCGGATTTACATGTCCAACATAAGATTCAACCTGCGGATGAACATCCGGATCCCCATAAACCTCGCTGGTTGAAGCTTGCATTATTCTTGCACCATGTCTGTTTGCCAATTCAAGCATATTAAGCATTCCCAAAAAACTTGTTTTTATCGTTTGAATCGGATCTTTTTGGTATGCAGGAGGAGAAGCCGGGCATGCAAAATTAAAAATCCAGTCCACTTTCAAATCAATTGGGTTGATAACATCATGCTTAACAAATTTAAAATTTTTGTTGTTCTGCAAATCCAAAACATTCTCAAGTCGTCCGGTACTTAGATTATCAATAGCTGTAACATGGTGTCCTTCCTGAACAAGCCTTCGACACAAATTGCTTCCAAGAAAACCGGCACCACCTGTTACCAATATTTTTTTATTATCCATAATCCCATCTTTATACAAAGCTCACCTTTCTTTACTTTTTAACTAAATAGGTTAGCATTTACTAAGATTACATACAAATTTTTTCACTCGTAGGAGTATTTGTCAATTTGTATCGAGGTTATTGAGTAGATAAGGGAGAATAATGAAAAGGGCGCTTATAAGCGGAATAACCGGACAAGATGGATCATATCTGGCAGAATTTTTACTTTCAAAGGGATACGAGGTTCATGGAATAATTCGCAAAACCTCAACATTCAATACCCATCGGATTGATCACATATACGTTGATCCACATGATCTAAATACACGTTTTTTTCTACATTATGGAGACCTGCAGGATAGCAGCAGTCTAAATGATATTGTAGGAAAAGTTCAACCGGATGAGGTTTATAATCTTGCAGCACAATCCCACGTAAAAGTCTCCTTTCAGATGCCGGAATACACAGGTGATATTACAGGCCTTGGAACATTAAGACTTTTAGAGGCTGTTCGTAGATACAAAAGCGATGCAAAATTTTACCAGGCATCCTCATCTGAGATGTTTGGAAGTTCACCTGCGCCTCAATCGGAAGAAACAGCATTTTACCCTTGCAGCCCCTACGCGGCCGCCAAACTCTACTCGTATTGGGTAACCGTAAACTATAGAGAGGCATATCAGATTTTTGCATGCAACGGAATCTTATTTAACCATGAAAGCCCAAGACGCGGTGAAACTTTTGTAACAAGAAAAATCACGATGGCCATTGCAAACATGCTGTCAAAAAAACAACAAAAACTCTACCTCGGTAATCTAAACGCAAAAAGAGATTGGGGTTTTGCTCCCGAATATGTTGAAGCAATGTGGCTGATGCTACAACAAAATAAACCCGGAGACTTTGTTATTGGAACAGGAGAGAGCCGCACTGTCAAAGAGTTTGTTGAAAAAGCATTTTCATACGCAGGGATAGAGCTTGAATGGGTAGGATCAGGCGTTGAGGAAATAGGGCTCATTAAAAGTATCAGCCCACACTGGAACAAAATTTTCAAACCGGGCGATGTCATCATAGAAGTTGACCCAAAATACTTCCGTCCGACAGAGGTAGAACACCTTCAAGCCGACATATCCAAAGCCCAAGATATTCTATGCTGGGCCCCAAGAGTAACATTTGACGAGTTGGTCAAAATTATGGTCGACTACGATTTAAAATATGCAAACCTATCTCCCATCGGGCAAGGAATTAAGATATGCACAAATAAAAATTTCGCATACACAACGCATACTGTAACCTGGCACCAAGGGATGAGAGAAAATTATTTATGATGCAATTCAGCTCTAAAATATATGTGGCAGGACATACAGGGCTTGTAGGCTCTGCAATTTTAAGAGCCTTATCAAAATCCGGCTACTCAAATTTAATTACAAAAAGCTTTATCGAACTCGACTTACGCAATCAGACACAAGTTGAAGATTTTTTTAATACCCATAGGCCTGATTTTGTTTTCCTGGCAGCTGCAAAGGTTGGAGGCATTTGGGCAAACAACGCACAAAAAGCAGATTTTATTTATGATAATATGCTTATTGCTGCAAATGTTATCCATTCGGCTCAAAAATACGGTGTCAAAAAACTTTTAAATTTAGGATCTTCTTGTATCTATCCAAAATACGCTCCCCAACCTCTCAAAGAAGAGTATCTGCTTTCCGGCTTTCTTGAACCTACAAATGAGGCATATGCTATTGCCAAAATATCAGCAATTAAACTTTGTAAGTATTTTAATGAGCAGTATAATACAAATTTCATATCCGTTATGCCAACAAACCTATACGGTCCTAATGATAATTTTGATCTTAAAACAGCACATGTTTTGCCGGCTATAATGAGGAAAATTCACCTGGCAAAATGCTTAGAAAACAAAGACTTTGATTCTATTCGATCTGACTTGGCAAGTAATTTAAGCGACCTTGAAATCAAAGCTCTAATTTCACAATTCGGCATTAATGCGCAAGAGGTTACCTTATGGGGAACAGGGGAAGTTTATAGGGAGTTTTTATTTGTAGACGACTTGGCGCAAGCTCTCATTTTTTTAATGAATAACTATGATTTTAAAGATCTTGGAGAATGTATAAACATTGGTGTAGGACAAGATTTAAAAGTATCCGAATTGGCAGAGTTAATAAAAAAAGCTGTGAACTTTAAGGGAAATATAAAGTTTGATCATGCAAATCCAGACGGAACACCACGCAAGCTACTTGATATTTCCAAAATTTCAGCCCTCGGGTGGAAGGCACAATATTCCCTTGAGCAAGGCATAAAAGAGACATATGACTGGTACTGTACCAAATTTTTTCAAGAAGCCAATAAATCTAAACCTGACAAATTAATTCGTTTGTAATTCGGATAATTTTGTTTTAGGAGCTTTTAATTTAGTCTTGATAAGTAGCTCTTTGATTTCTTCAGAAGTAGCAATATCAAGAGCAGTTTTATCCTCATTGTTTTTTTTCTCTTTATCGGCACCTGCACGCAAAAGCGTCTCCACAACTTCTTTGTGACCATTGTCAGCCGCATGCATCAGAGTTGTCATCCCATTTTTATCTGTTTTTTCTATATCGGCGTCTGCACGTAAAAGCATCTCCACAACTTCTACTTTACCCCATCGAGCCGCACACATCAGAGCTGTAATGCCTTTCCCATCTGTTTTTTTTATATCGGCGCCTGCACGCAAAAATATTTCTGCAATTTCTTTACCCCATTGAGCCGCATACATCAGAGCTGTAATGCCGTATGCATCTGTTTTTTCTTTATCGGCACCTGCACGCAAAAGCGTCTCCGCAACTTTTTCCTTACCCCATTCAGCCGCATATATCAGAGCTGTC
>CAZSLQ010000038.1:8821-9102 GCA_964607885.1 uncultured Pseudomonadota bacterium | reverse complement strand
ATATTTCTTAACTCAATTTGAACTAGCCTACAAAATGGCGGATATCCTATCTCTTTTCTAAAGTCCGCCTCTTCTGCACAAAATTTTAAATAATCAGTTTCGTTTAAATATTCAAAAACTCTGTGTTCTTTCATAGTCTGGATGATCACGCGACTTTTATTCTGACATCGCCCTGCTCTACCCGCGACCTGAATAATCTGCTGGATAGATGTTTCCGCTGCGTTGTAAATCGGCATATGCAGGTTCAAGTCAGCCCATAAGACACCAACAAGAGTAACCCG
>CAZSLQ010000038.1:5780-8739 GCA_964607885.1 uncultured Pseudomonadota bacterium | reverse complement strand
TAATCGTTTGAGTACCGATTAAGATGTCAATCTGACCCTGCTCAAACATCTCTACCGTTTGATACCAAGTTCTTTTTTTAGCTGTGGTATCAAGATCTGCCCTTGCTATGACGGCATTGGGAAAAAGCTCTTGAAATATTTTAACGGCCTGTTGCGTACCGATTCCCTTTTTTAGAAAATCTCCGGATTTACATCCAGGACAAACTTCCGACAATATTTTTTGAAAGTCACAATAATGACATCGTAACATCTCTTGACCCAAATTTACATGTAAAGTCAAGCTCACAGAGCAGTTTGGACATTGAAAAATAAAACCACACGCCTTGCACTGAACAAAAAAACTGTAACCTCTGCGATTCAGATAAATTATTACCTGCTCTTTTTTTTCAAGACACTCCAAAATTGAGTTCTCAAGCTCACGTGAAACCCAAAAGTTACGCCGCCTTTGATCCCTTTGCGATTTTAAAAGTACCCTTTGTATTTCGGGAAAACCACCTGAATACCTTTTTGTAATCTCAAAAAGCTTCCATCCGTTTTTTTCAACATTATAGAGTGAGGTTAGGGAGGGAGTTGCCGAACCGAGAAGAATCGGAATTTTATAAATACTTGCGCGCCAAATCGCAGCCTCCTTACTATTAATCCTAGGATGTTTTTTTTCAATAAAACCTTGCTCATGCTCCTCATCAACAATTATCATCCCCAAATTGTTAATTGGTAGCATTATAGGCATGTGAACCCCAATAATTAATACAGGTTGATTAGAAAGCAAAGCATTCCACAAGGCGCGCCTATCACATATTTTACTGGCAGAATGAAACCCAAAAATTTTAACTCCGGGCAATTTTTTCTGAAAAATGCGCTCAAATTGCAAACTTAAAGAGACTTCCGGCAACAAAAACAAAACCGACTTATTATTCTTTACGGATTCTTCGATTAACTTGCTGTAAACCTCCGTCTTGCCGGATCCTGTAACGCCATGAATTAAGGTAGGCTTATAATCGGGATTTTGAATGAAAGGCTTTAAATAATCAACTATTGCTAACTGCTCATGCGTTAGGGTGATGATATTTGGGTAAATTAAAGCATCTGTTTGAGATTCAGGGGCCATATCATCAGTTTTCTTATCAGTAAAAAATCCCCTAATTCGCTGATAAAAATGCAAGCTTGGCACAAAATAAAATTTAGAAATTTTTTTGATAAAATCAGCGTATCTTATATCATCCGGAAACTGTTGTAGTCCCAAAATTTCGCGAATCTGAAAATTCTTTGAATAAAAGCTCGAATGCAATTGGGTAACATATGCCAACTGTTGAGCCGCTTTTAAAGGAACCCTTACAAGAGAACCAATCTCAACCCTTGAACACAAATCATCAGGTACTTTATAAGTCAATGGTTGTCTGAACCCGTTGAGAAGTAAAACAGTTGCAAACATTATTAATTTCTCATAGTTGTTATAATATTTTCAGGATCACACCTATAAATTCTAATTTTTATCTTACTAAACGGAAGTGGAACCTGAAATTTGTCCCAACTTTTTTTAAAAGAAAAATACCAAGAAGGAGTTCCCTCTACAAAAAACATAGGAACCCCGGCCTTGATAGCAAGAAAAGGAACTCCTCGCTTTAGCTCAAATGCCGGACCACGTGAGCCATCACCAACTATGCACAACTGTTGATTGTCACCAAGAACTCTTAAAGCCTGTCGCGTGACCTGAATTGGATTTTTAAATACTGAGCCATAAATAACATTAAACCCAAGTTTGGAAACTGCTGCGCCTGCAATCCGTCCGTCATTACTTGGACTAATAATGCAGTTTTGCATACTCCTCATTTTAAAAAAGAAAAACAAAGCGGATCCAACCTGCTGATGCCAAAAATAAAAGATCCCTCCATTTTTCTCAAACGGATGATCTAGCGAAGGATCCAATTCCAACTCCAAACGATAAGAGGCATAAAGACCTCGTATAATCAGGTACAAAAAATTTGTAGCCAAAAAACTTAGTACACGACTCTTCTTTACTTTCAAAAATACGGGTTTTAAAAAATTATTTAAAGACATTAACCATCCTGATATACACTATCAATATCAAAAGTTGTTATAACACGTTTTTCAACAAAAAATAATTAAAATAGGTTTCCCATGGCAAAAATTAAAAAATTTGATGTAAAAAAACACACCCTGTCAAACGGACTTACAATTTTAGTTAAGTCACAGTATAACATACCTAGAGTTGAATCACACCTTTGGTATAATATCGGCGCAAAGGATGAAAATTCCGGACAAAAAGGAATCACCCATCTAATTGAGCACATGCTATTTAAAGGAACCAAAAATCTTTCCGAAACAGACATCAATTTAATTACACATAAGCTATCCGGAATCTCCAACGCTTTTACCTCTCATGATGCTACCTGCTACACATTTCGCTTTCCAAGCAATGTTTGGGAAGAGTCTTTATCTATTTTTGCCGAATGTATGGAAAACGCAACATTTGATTCGCAATCTCTTGCATCCGAAATAAAGTCAGTCATAGAAGAGTTTAGGCTGTATCAGGAGGATTTTCAAGGGATTGTAATCGAAAAATTAATTGAATCCATATGGCCCCAACACCCATATCACACTCCGGTTCTTGGGCTCAAGCAAGACGTCTGCAGCCTGACACAGGAGGATTTGCTAAAATTCTATAAACAACATTATCATCCGGACAACGCCACTTTGGTGGTAGTAGGAGATGTAAATCCGGATGATGTTTTTAAAAAAGCGGAAAAACATCTGGGAGGAATTAAAAACCCTTCAAATTACGCCAAGAAAAACTTTTTATTTGAACAGGACATCCAAAGAAAAAGTGTATGGTTATCAAGAGAAATCCAAGATCCATGGAACCTCTATGTTTTTGAAATTCCCGGTCTTTCGGAGGGAGTAAATCATATTTTTGATGCGGCATCCTTGCTTCTGGGTG
>CAZSLQ010000038.1:3256-5770 GCA_964607885.1 uncultured Pseudomonadota bacterium | reverse complement strand
GCGGAAAAAGCTCTCGTTTGCGTAAAAAACTTGTTGAACAAACGGATTTGTCAGTTGAAGTATCATGCTCAATTTACGAATTTTTCGATAAAGGTCTTTTTGCAATCACAGTTTACCCTAAAAATAGTAGCTGTATAAATGACATAGAAAATATAATAAAGTCTGAGATTTTGGAGCTACAAAACAACCCGGTAAAGGAATGGGAATTTGAATCAATTAAAAAGCGTGCTCAAATCGATTTTGCATCTCTTTTAGAGGACTCTGAACGTCAAGCCGCCATGATTGGAAACCTATATCTGGCAACAAAAGATTCTGACGCCTTTGAAAAATATATGTGTAACATGGAAAAATTAAAAAAATCAGATCTAAGTAATTTTTTCAAGACATACGTTAGTCCCGAAATAATGCATGCAGGATACCTTCAACCAATCGGCGAGCGAGACAAAAAACGCCTCTTCCAAATTCAAGTTAAATCAGAACGGCAAGATATAGAACTTTTAAAAAAATTTGTCCGCACAACAAAACTTGAAGATGTAAAATGGGCAAATAAAATTTCGACCCCAAAGCCATGCAAATTCAGTTATCCCAAGCCCCAAAGCTTTACCCTCTCAAATGGGCTTGAGGTCTCTTTTTATGATAATGAGTCTAATCCTAGCATAAGCATGATCCTAAACTTCAAAGCAAGTCACCTTTATGATGAACCAGGAAAAGAGGGATTTTTTGTTTTTTTGATCAGGCTAATACTTGAAAGAACGCAGCGATATGATGCCGAAAAATTTGCACAAATGCTTGAAACCAACGGCATTTACATTGGTAATTTAAATGATGTCATAACGCTAAAATTTTTGAACCAGAATTTTGAGCAAGCCATCGAGATTCTAAGTCAAATTTTGACACAACCATCATTTGACCAGAGGAGCATCTTAAAAATTAAAGCCCAGGTTTTAAGCGAGATAAAAGAGTTTCTTGATACTCCCCTAGAATTTATTGAACAAATAACACGAGAACAAATTTATCAAAAACACCCCTATGGCAAAAACCCTGCAGGCAATTTAAACAGTATTTCAAAAATAACAACTCAAGATTTAAAGAACTGTTTTAAAAAATATATTTCACCAGACAAAGCACACTTAGTTATAGTAGGAAACCTAAACGGGATTAACATAAAAAATATGATAGGCAAATATCTTTCGAACTGGGAAGGCCCGGAAATTACAACACTTCGATTCCCTGCTATCATTGAACCCGAAAATAAATTCCTCCACATAAACTCTAACCGTGACCAGACCGTAATCACAATTGCAGCTACTTCTGTATCACGAATGTCACCCGAATACAATTCTCTTGCAATCCTAGATATGGTTCTTACAGGTGGCCCAACATTTTCTTCAAACTCTAGGTTATTTGATTTACGCGAAAAATACGGACTATTTTACGCCATAGGAGGGTCACTTATATACAACTCCAAAGAGGACCCCGGCCTAATGTTAATCAAAACATTAGTAAGCAATGATAAGGTTGAATTAGCAAAAAAATTAATACTTGCATCTATTGATGATTTAGGGCAAAATGGAATTACTCAGTCTGAATTTGAAATGTCGAAAAGCATGATCCTGTCAAGCTTAGTTGAGAATTTTGAAAGCAATATGAAAACGGCTTGTGCATTTTTATTTTTGAAAAAATTCAACTTAGATTTAAATTTATTTGACAAACTAGGGGATATTTTTTCTATAATAAAGATAGATGAGGTAAATAAGATTGCAAAAAAGTTTTGTCGTAGTAGTCGTTTTTCTATAATTACCGTAGGTAGGGCTAAGCCTAAGACGCAACGCCCAAAAGGATAAGGAGAAGGTATGGCCAAGAAAAAAGTAGCAAAAAAGGCAAAAAAAGTTGCCAAGAAAAAAGTTGCCAAGAAAAAAGTTGCCAAGAAAAAAGTTGCCAAGAAAAAGGTTGCTAAGAAAAAAGTTGCTAAGAAAGCAAAAAAAATTAGCATGCGCTTGGTCAAGTAATTTTATCTTGCACTTTAATAAAAAAAGCGATCTGACAGGGTCGCTTTTTTCTATTTTTGACAAAATCTAAACATACATTTATTATTATCTTTTTCGATTGAATATTAAATAGAGTGCACAAAACTTAGAAGGATTGTGAAATGACATGTGAAACGGGATTCTCAAAAACTTTGATGATTGGTGCAATGCTTGTGTCGGCGGTCCTTTTTGGACTCGCATTCTGGTATATTACACATTCAAAGCACAATCAGATACAACAGACTCTGGCTATAATTAAACCGGATGCCGTAGCAGCTGGGAACAGTGGAAAAATAATTGACAAGATAGAAAAGGACGGATTTAAAATCGTCACAATGAAAAAGATTCTTTTAACAAAAGAACAGTCCCAGGAGTTTTATGCAATACACAAGAACAAGCCTTTCTTTGACGAACTTGTAAGTTTTATGAGCAGCGGACCAATTGTTGCCATGGTTCTTGAAAAAGAATCCGGCGTCCAGGCTTGGCG
>CAZSLQ010000038.1:0-3223 GCA_964607885.1 uncultured Pseudomonadota bacterium | reverse complement strand
AACCCTGAGAAAGCAGAAGATGGGTCTTTACGTAAGTTATTCGGGACGGATGTGGGACATAATGCAGTCCATGGCTCCGATTCACCTGAATCGGCTAAAGCTGAAATTAAATTAATTTTCCCCGAGCTATAAAATCACCTCCGTGCTGCCAGATTACCTCTTAGTGATGTTAACTTACCACTAAGCGTCTGCAACTTTGTTTTAAGCGCTGTAAGGTTTTTGCTCAGATTTAAAAGCTTGTTTTTGACCTCCTGTCCCTCTTCGGTTTTTTTAGTCTCCTCACCGGCACCGCGCTTCGCCTTTTCCAATTTTTCTTTAATTACATTTACTTTTAAAACCGTGTCCCAAGCATTTGTGAGCAATTTAAGTTTCTTTAAATTTTCATCTGACATCTTTTTGTCTGCTTCTAACTTGTAAAATTCTGGATTTATATCGTATTTCTTATTACGATATTCAAGCCTCTTACTTACCGACTCATGTTCCCTAATAACTGCATCTAAGACTCCTAGGAGCTCATCAACTTGGTCCTGCGTAGCCTCTCTTAATATCGCTTCACTTACAAACTGATCAACCTGTGAAAGCAAAATCACCTGCTCTTTTAAAGTTTTATCTTCTACGCCTATGATTTTAGGAAGTGCTGCCTGAGGAGCCTCAAGATCACTAGTCATCTCATTTAATTTTTCTCGTGAGACTTTTAATCTTTCAAACTCGGATCTGTTTTCAGCCTTCACATTAGCTCCTTTCCGCCATTTTTCAAGAGCTTCTTGAAATGTTTCAGGCTTTGGCCCTCGCAAACCATCCAGTATTGGACCCAATTCCTCAAACCTTTTTCCCCCAGCCGCATCCAGATCCTCAGCATCTTCTAAACGATCATATTCAGCGTTTAACCGATCATATTCAGCCTTTTTATCCGGCTTCACAAAAAGACCATTCGCCCATTCGGACAATTTTGCTTGATACTCTTGCGGCTTCGGCATCGTTCCCTGTAATCTCTTTATTTGCTCAGCGAGATCTCCCAACCTATCATTAATTTCACGCTTCAACGCCTCAACCTGCTCGGAACTATACCTCGCAAGTATTGAACTTCTTGCATCTTTGCCCATAGACAACAACTCATCAAGCGGTCTTGTTTGGATCGGTTCACGTCTTAGAGATTCCCATTCAACGGGTATTTTATCTGCCGAGTATTTATCCCAAAGTTGGTCGTTTACCCGAACTTTAACTCTTCGAGCTTCTAAGAGAGCTGCTTCTTGCTCATCGAAAACATTCGTTTTATCTTTGTTTTTCACAGCACGAAAATATCGAGCTTTATTTCCGATAACCTTTAATCGATCTAAAATATCGGGTTGCACCCTTAAGAGAGCCGGTAATAACTCGGACCCAACTTTTCTGTAATTTTTACGTATTAATGGCGTTATTTTTGATATTGGGAATCCATGCCAAATACACAGCTCAATTTTCTCAAGCAATTCTTTTTTCTCAGCCTCATCCCTCAAGTTAAGCTCTTCTACCCTTTTTTGCAGAAACTCAATTTTTGCTTTAACTCCGAGATGTTTAATTTTATCCTTTTCAGAAAATATATTTTCCAACGATGCACCATAAGCAACCGTTTCAAAAATAATATCATCAGAGTTATGTAAATACATATCAGAGTCATTGTATGCGGCGTGACCGGATGTCTCCCACTCTCTTCCTACTGACAAAAATGCTACAAGATGGCATAACTCTATTGTTGCGGGATAAATAACATCTTCAAATTTACCGGCAAACTCCTCTGCCTTATTTTTTATTCTAAGCATTATAAACGGAGTAATTTGATTTCTTTGCTCCTGAGTAAAATAAACCTCATTCAATAAATTAATCGCATTCTCGGCATCAAATTTTTTGTCCTTAGAAATTTGGTTTCTATCAACCAATGTTTGATAGTATAAAGCAGATACAAAGGATAAATAAATTTGGTCAGAAGCATATTTATCTTTTATATATTCTACAAACTCCTCACTCAATGGGTAAACACAGGTATCAATATAAATCCCGCTTCTCTTTACCCCGTTATATTCTCTTGCAATTCTGAGTGGAGTTGCGTCTATTTTTTCTTTTAAACACTTACAACACACCAAGTGTGCAGGATTACAAGGCAAAAAAAATGGCATATGATCGGTACCATTTAAATACTCATCTTCACCTACCGCTTTTTTTAGTTTGCAAACCGAATACACAGAAGAATACCAACTCTTTAAAGCTTCATAAAACCTGTTTTCTGGGTCATCAACTTGACCCCCAGCATCCCAGCGTTCTAATTTATCTTTAAAACCCTGTTTTAATTTCTTTATTTTTCTTATAATCCATTTTTTTATTGATTCGGCGGATTCTATTTCTTCTTGAATCTTTTTTTCATCCCCACTTAATTTGTCCACATCCTCATTTAACCTTTCAAGCTCTCTTCTTTCACGCTCAAGATTAGATTCAACTCCTTGATGTTGCCTCTGTAAAACAAGCCTTCTGGAAGCATGGCGTGATTTAATTCGACCAATCTGAGCCCGCAAACGTCCTTCTACCTCTCCCCTAATTCTTGCTTTTATTCTTTCCAAATCTCCAAGCATCGTAGATAACTCATCTTCTGGAACCATTTTTTTAATTTCGTCATAATTCAATTTTAATTCTTTGTATTCTTTATCCTTACCAAGCTCATCATCAACACTTGAATCCGTAAGCCGCTTAATCTCAGCCTCTTCAGAACCCGCAACCAAAAGCAATTCTTGCTCAAGTCGTCTCAATTCCTGCTCATCTGCGACTATTTCACGTTTTTTTGCATTTACTTCACCCTGTTTACCATTTATTTGGCGTCTTAACTGTTCAAGACGACTTTTTTTCTGGGTCGTTTCGGTTTTTTTACCTTCCTTATATACCTCCCACAAAGATTTGATCTCCGGTGTATTTTCTAGGTATATAAGTTTTACGCCACTAAGCTCCCGTTTCAGATCAATTTGCGCATCCACTTTACCTATCCAATCATTCACAGACTGCGTTGTAATTCGTTTAGTCGGATCGGCAACTTCAATTATCCACTTTTGATATATGTCATAACATATCGAAAAATAAAAATTCTCAAGTCTCCAACCAGATTCCCCGTCAGCAATCACGATTTCAAGTTCTGTTGAATCCTTGGATGTTTTGCGTATCAGAATAGCAGCCCAATGGCCTGCATATTGTCCACCGGTGG
>CAZSLQ010000037.1:8216-9143 GCA_964607885.1 uncultured Pseudomonadota bacterium | reverse complement strand
AGCCGTTATCTTCAAAAAACTTTTTACAAGCGGCAGTTATGGTATCACCAACAACCATAATATCATCAAAAGGTGTTACTTCGAGATTTCCGCCGTAATCACCGTGATCACCTGCGTTAGATGGATTCTTATAATAAACTAAATCCCACATTTCTGATAATATTCTAGGAAGTTTGGCAAGTCCTCTGCCTCGATTTGAGTCAAAAACAGCAGGAACTGCTTTACCATCGGGTCCAATTGATGAACACAATTCCATGCAGTCTTGCATCCAGATGTCACTAGAATTAAACTTTGGATTTACTTCAACATAGCGCTCGGCATCACTTTGGCTTATGCCAAGTGAAGATATTGGATTGCCACCACTAGATACAATATGTAACTTAACTAAATCTCTGCCACTTAAATTATCGCTTTCGTTGATTTCTTTTATTACGTTAAATAAATCTTTTACGAACTTACCGTTTCCGTAACCCGAAACAACAAGAACTTTTTGTGGTACATGATTGTTGTTTATAAATTTTAACCGCATCATTTGCGACGCATTTGGAGCTGCAAAAGCTTCTCCGCTGGATGTGAGCGAAAGAGCCGACCCTAACAGCATAACACAAAGAGTTTTACTAAGATACTTCATTCTGCCTCCTCGTTTGATAAAAACGTATAGTAATTATACACAATTAATAAAAAAAATGGAATGGTACATACTAAAAAACTAAATAATAGCCTTGGGTAAATTTTCTTCTTCGGTAATTTTTAAAAAAATGTCTTCTAAATTATTGTTTGGCATGCTGGCCTTTGTTTGCAATTCTTCTAGGGTTCCAATGGTGGCGATTTCACCGGATCGGATAATTGCAATGCGATCACATAAATCTTCAGCCACTGAAAGCGTGTGAGTGGTTAGAAAAATAGTTTTTCCTTCCAAAGTCATAT
>CAZSLQ010000037.1:0-8206 GCA_964607885.1 uncultured Pseudomonadota bacterium | reverse complement strand
GCTCGTCTACAACTAAAATGTCCGGTTTGTGCAAATTTGCGGCACTCATTGCAACTTTTTGCTTCATTCCGTGAGAAAAACTCTCAATTAGATCGTTGCGTTTATTCCATAAATCGAATAATTTTAATAACTTCTCGCCAATTGAGGCTATTTCAGATTGTTTTACATTGTATAAGCCACCCATAAAATCAAAATATTCTAATGGACTGAGCTTTTCATAAAGATACGGCCTGTCAGGAACATATCCAAGCATTCTTTTGGCGCTCTCAGGCTCCTTTTCAAGACTGAAGCCGCCTATTGAAACTGTGCCACCTGTAGCTTTAATTATTCCTGTTAATATCCTGATTAAAGTGGTTTTGCCTGCTCCATTTGGCCCTAAAAATCCAAAAAGTTCTCCTTTGAATATCTCTAGATTTATTGGCTTTAAAGCTGCAAAATCTCCGTATTTTTTTTGAATGTTGGTAAATCTAATTATCGGTTCAGTCCGGTTCATATGCGTTTATTGCATTTAATCCTTTTTTAAATGGAATGTATATCCAAGAGGCCGTACAAACAAATATTATTATAATATTTATCCAAAATAAACTTGGGGATGCATACCCCAAATCTAAATTGTTTTTGAAAAAAGTCGTGCGATACATAGGGTAAAGTTCAAGTATTATGAGATTAATGATGTAAAGTCCTGATAAAATCATAAATATAAAGCCGCCATATGAGCCGGATATTTTTAATGCCGAATCAGCTGAAAAATTAGCGAAAACGGTTCCTACACCTATAGCTAAAGAAGTTACGACAAAAGTTATCATAATTACATTAAAATAGCTCAACCACAACATGTAAGAATGAGAAACTTCAAACAAAGTGTTTGTAATTGTACAGAGGATCAAGCTTAATACAAGCATGGGGAACAGATACAAGGTAAATTTTATGAACATAATTCTCTGAGGTGAAATCGGAGAGGACTTGACTGACCAAAAAGCTCGTCCCTCCATACTTATTGATGGATATACAAAACGCATTGAAATAGCAGATATAATGAATCCGATAAAAGGTCCGTTTAAAAATACTAATGCATTGTTTGTGCTTTTACTATAAAATGATGGTATGTCTTTTAAAGGTAATATCGATAAATTATATGCATAAACCAAGATTATTGCACCCATCATAAAAATTTGAGAAAAAACAGCCGGATCCCGCAAGAAAGTTGTGATCTCTTTTTCGGCAATAACTTTAAAATCTCTTTTGAAATATTTAAGTGGCCAAATTAACATTTTTCTGAGCCACTCCATTCCTAATATTTGATTGTCTAAGGCTTCAAGTGAAAACTGCCAAGCGGACCTATAGTATTTTGATGCCAAAATATTCAGTGCCAATAAACCAAATATTAAAATTATTACTAACGGGAATATGTGCTGAATGCACTTTTTAAATTGCCATTAAAAAGGTGCATGCTGCTTTGATGTATTAGAACAGATGGCGAGTATGCCGACAGTGGAAGCTGAATCGAAAGAAGGTAGTCGGAAACTTTTTCGAAATGCTTTGTATTTAGTAGTTTCTCTGCTTCAAGTGATCTAATAAAAAATACCAGTCCCGTTAAAACCAAGATCGATAAAAATTGAAAAACTTTTCGCATTTGTCTAACAGGAAAAAAAGAACTTAATAAAACAGCTGTGCCTGCTCCACATATATTTGGAAGCAAAACAAATAGGCACAAAAAGAGAATGAAAAGCAGATAACTTAATGCTTCTGCTCTCATTGCGGTAGCAAAAGCCAAAAATACCGGAGCAAAAAATATCATGGTCATCCAAGAACTGTCAATTGTCATCAAGATAAAACGAGAACGAAAAATAGTTATGATTTTAGTTGGGGATGCCATTAATGTTGATAACTCTTCATCAAGAAAAAGAAAAGACAGGGCTGAGATTATACTACTAAATAAAAGCATAAAAAATAAAGCCATAAAAAGCATTTCAAGTAGTTTGGATAAGATAAAATACCCTATAACCGGCCCAAGAGTCGGACCAAGCGTTTCGCCTTTGCCTACATAGGTTAAAAATTCTAATAAGCCAAAGTAAATTACTATGCTGATTAGTATCGCACAAAAAAATAAAAGTGTCCGCAACCTAGTGCTCTTTGTCGCAATAGATCGCTTTGCTTTTATCTGATTAGGTTTTAATAATGATATGAAATTCAAGTTTTACCACGGCATAGGGTGCCAGTCCGGTCCTGAAGGAACGGGCTTAATGTATTCACAAATGCCTTCTTTGCATTTTAATAAGCCTTTGTTTTCTGCTGTATCTAATATTTTTGTGTGTTTTTCGTTTAATATATTGTTATGAAGACGTTTAATATCTTTGCCTGAAGCCAGATCGTGAAAAACATCTTGTCCAATAATTAAGTGCTTTGCTTGCCACAGTAAACTTTGCTCAATTTGGGCTATTACAGTTTTATGGTCAAATGCCATTTTTGGAAGCTTATTTAGAGGAAACCAGGCAACTTCTGCAGCATCATCTCCGGACTTCGGTTTTGTGTTTGTGTCTCTTATAAGACAGCCGAAAACAAAGGTAACTGTTCTTCCTCTGGGATCTCTTCCGGGTTCGGCACACCCAAATAAGGGTTTTAGTGGGAGATCGTAAAGGCCGGTTTCCTCAGATAGCTCTCTTGAGGCACCAAAAAGCGGAGTTTCATCCATCTCCATAAATCCGCCGGGCAATGCCCAAAAGCCTGAAAAAGGGGCATTGCCTCTTTTTATAAGAAGTATTTCCGGATATTCAAGAGCAGGAGTTCTTAAAACAGCTGCATCGAGAGTTACTGAAGGTCGAGGATATTCATATTCGTAAACCATATTTAATCCAAATGATGCTTTAACATTCTTGAGAAGATTGATTCGGTTATAAGCCCAATAAGGTTATCGTTGGAAACCTTTATAGTTGGTAACATGCGCAGTTCAGCGTCAACTGATTCAATAGCAGATGAATTGTTGACAAGCTTTAAATTGTTATTGAAACTGTTTTTATTTAGGTAATCAAAAAGAGTTTGATTGTTAGAAATATCAATGTTATCTGTGAAAACTGCCTTAAATATGCATGAAATATACTGTTCTAAGAATTTTGAGTTGCTTGAATTAATATAATTGTTTGCTACGCCAGAATCATAGTATACAGTTGGTTTTTTTATGATTATATCTAATTCTCTGCCATACATTGCAAGCTTTTGCCAACGAGTTTCACTCCATAATTCCCGATAAGTCGTGAGAGAAGAGCCGGCGGTAGAAAGTGCTATGGGGGATAGTTTGCCACTGCAATTTATCATTTTTTTTCTAAGTAGCTCCCAAGAAAGGTAAGAATACGGACAGTGAAAGCTGAAGAAAAATTCGGCATCTGGTTTTATGTAATCAATAATCATAGTGATATGATAACAGCGAAAGTATACAAATTCAATAGGCTAAATTACTCATCAGATTCAATATTAAAGAAAGGAAATACTATATCTTCCGTTAGCTTGTGTCTAATTCTTTCAATCAGCTGTAAGGGGCGTCCATAAAGAAGTTTAGATTTGCCGTTAAGTCTTATTTCTGTATATTGACTAAAGTCAACAGTAGGTATTTTTCTAAATTCACTATCGCCGAAAACCATTTTGCCCTTATGAACAACCATTCTGAAGTCTTCTTGATTAAGATTTAAAAATATGTCAAAAGGATCATATTCTTGGTTATCTTCAAAAACTATGAGATTTGCAACCTTTCCCGAAGCTATTGAGCCAACTTCTTTATCTATTCCTAATATTTTCGCTGCATTAATTGTGGTCATTTCAACCAGTGTTCTAGCAGTTATTTTGTTAGCCAGATAGTCTTTAGAGTAGTTAAGGGCTGTTTTAAATTCTGAATGAAGTGTTGTTGAACCTGTGTCAGAACTGTCAGTGCCAATAGCCACAGGAATGCCAAGATCAGAGATTAGTTTTATGTTTGGCTGACGCCCGTATAATCGAGCATTTGAGTTTGGTAGCCAAATCAATGAGGCTTTTTTTGCAGATATAAGTTTTATATCTGCTTCTTCAAGGTATACTCCGTTGACAAGTATTGTGTTTGAATTTAAGGCGCCTAATCTGTTTAGGCTTTCTATTTCCTCATGGAGCTCTTTAGTGTTACCCTCGCACACATGCACTATAAAAGGCAAAATACCGTTAGTTTTTTTATAATGTTCTTGTAGATTGCCACACCATTCAAGACGGTTTTCCGACACTGAATGAGCCACATATATGTGATCCATTAAACTTATTAGATTATGCCCAACAAAGGTACCGGAAACTTCGGGAGGAAAATGATCTACTACGGTTGTAATTCCGGAAATAATGTTTTTATACATTCCGACTGTGTATAAATCTGCTACTGATAGTCGTTGCATACGTTTATATTCATCTGTTGAATGAACAGATGTGTGCCATTCATGCCAATCAGAAACAGGGCACTTGCCGAGTTCTTTCCAGCAAGTATCGATTAGATGATCGTGAGAATTAATTAATCCCGGAAATATTAAATGCCCTTCAAGTTCAATTTCACTGTCAAGGCTTGTTTGGTATGTGTTCTAAATCATAAACACCGTAGATGTTTTCGTCTTGAATAAGGATGTTGCCCTTTTTTATTGAGAAGTCGGGCAACAAAACCCTCGCATTTTTAAGAAGTTTAAACATTTTATCTTGTGTCCTGCCAAACGCTTATACCTAATAATAAGGAGTTATATTTTGTGTCATTGCTGTCGGCTCGAGAGGTTAATACGACCGGACAACGTGCTCCGTATAGCATGCCACCCATAGATGCTTTTACATAGTATTGAAGAGATTTGTATAATGCATTCCCTGTGTCAATTCGTGGAACAACGAATATGTCTGCATTGCCCTGAATTTTTCCTTTGTATTTTTTAATTCTTACTGATTCTTCGTTAAGAGCTAAATCAAAAGACATTGGACCTTCAACAACCATGTCTTTTCGGGTAGAAACCATACTTAATACGGCCTCTGCAAGTTTCGTCGATGGAATTTTTTCTGAAATTTTTTCATTCGCGCTTAAAAGTGCAACATTTGGCGAGCGTTTTTCAAATGCACAAAAGGCTTCTCGGGCATTTTCAATCTCCATTAAAAGTGTTTCTGCATCAGGAGATATGCACATGGCAGCATCCGTTAAAATTTTTACGCCGGGTTTATCGGGTAACTCGAAAAAACAAAGATGAGATAACAACGGATTTTTCTTTATGCCAGTTTGTGAATTTAATACTGCCTTTAGAATGGTTGAAGTAGAAACAAGACCCTTCATTAAAATATTGCTTCTACCCTCTTTAACTTCTTCAACCGCTTTTGCACAAGCTGATTTTTCATCTCTGATATCTATTATTGAGACATCCGGCGAATCCGAAATCTCTCCGTACATCAATCGTATTTTTTCTGGATTTCCAATTAAAGTCGCTTTTAATATGCCGGAGTTGATTCCACGGCATACGGCATAAGCGCAGGCTTCGTCATTTGCAAGCGGTATAGATACTCGGCACTTAGTTCTTGTGTCTATTTTTTTCTCAAGTTGGGCAAAGAAACTTTCACTCATTACTTATCTCCGATAATTACTTATAGTCCATGGCTTTTTCTTCGCCGCGAAGAACACGAAGGCCGCCTAATGCTAATGCTGAAAGTTCGTCTTCGCCGGGAACACAGTGTATTGGTGCAAAACATTTTACGTAACTGGATATCTCATCAACAAGGGGTTTGCAATGTGCGCCACCCCCTGTAATGATTATTCTGCTAACCTTACCCTTTAATACTGAAACGCAGGACCCGATTGATTTTGCTACTTGATAAGCCATAGCATTTAAAATCTCAATATAAGCTTTATCTCCTTTGAAAACTCTTTCTTCTAGCTCTATGAGATTGCTCGTGCCTAAATAGCTGACCATCCCGCCTTTTCCTACTAGCATTTTTTTTATTTGCGACTTAGTGTATTTTCCCGAAAAACAAAGATCTACAAGTGGAGTAGGAGGAATATCGCCTGCTCGCTCCGGAGAAAACGGACCCTCAATTAATCCATTGGTATTATCAATGCAACGACCGTTTTCTATAGAAGCAACAGTAATTCCGCCACCAAGATGTACAGCCACGAAATTCTCTTTATGCAGATCTAAACTTAAATCTTTGCAGGATTGTCTAAGAACAGCTCTTATGTTTAATGCATGCCAAACGCAGGTTCTTGGTATCTCTTTTAAACCGGAATATCTTGCGATGTCATTCCACTCATCAACTATCACCGGATCAACTATAAAGGAAGGGGCACCGTATTCCTTTGTAAAGGTGTCGGCTATAAGCGCCCCAAGATTGCTTGCGTGTTCTCCGTAAGCTCCTGAACGCAAATCTTCCTTTAGGGCTTCATTAACTTTATATGTGCCTCCTGCCAAGGGCTTGACAAGGCCTCCGCGACCAACTACAGCAGACAGTTCTGATGGCGATACATTCATTTCATTGACAAAATCAATTATCGCTGTACGCCTAAAATCAACCTGATCAATGATATTTGGATACTTGTCGAGTTCCTCTGTTGAATGCAATATTTTTTTGGCACCAATAAGTTTTTCATTCTCAAATAACCCAATTTTTGTTGACGTTGAACCCGGATTTATTACTAAAATCTTTGCAATAGAAGACATGTGTGTATTCCTTTCGGTGTGTACAGCTTTTGAAAATCTTAACACCTGATTATAAGTCTGTCAATTTTTTTGCCCTCAAAGAGTCAAATTACGGCCAATGGTGCTTATTTTGCATCTGAACGCTTATAAATGAAAAAATTCTTGCGAAATTCTCGAAATTTATTGGTTTCCGCACTAAAACCACTGATTATTTGAGATGGCAATAGATTCTTCTCTAACCCTATTCTTAATTCTGAAGTGCCTGATAAATAATCAATGAATGGTTTTGTCAAACGTGGATTAGTTGTGAATTCTATTTTGTTTGGATGGCTTTGCATAAGTGCATATAATGCAGAAACTCCAATATAAACCGAATTGTCGATAAAATCATCATTAGTGCTTAATTGTATTCCTTTGCATAAAATGCCTGAGTATTTGCTAAAGGTTGGAATAAATTCAACCTTTGAAATAGTTATATTCGATGGCAAAAGTGTTCGTAAAATTTCATACCATTTACTATTGTTTACCCAGGGAGCGCCTAGATTTCTAAAAGGTGAGAGGGTGCCGCGTCCTTCTGAAACGTTTGTGCCTTCAAAAAGGCAGGTGCCTGGATAGAATTTTGTTGTTTCGATGTCGGTCATACTTGGTGAGGGCTTAAACCATGGAAACTTAGTATCTCTGAACGACATTGGGCAAGAATAATTTTGACATTTATAGACTTTTACTTCGGTTTTTATATTTGCATGATTACACCAAAATAATGCTAATTCGGCGGCTGTCAACCCGTAGCGCAAAGAAACCGGCAAATGGCCGACAAAAGAAGATAGGTCTTGATTTAGCATGGGGGATTCTACATTAATTCCACCAAGAAGCTCGGGTCTGTCTAGGATAGCAACGGGAACATCGTTTCTGGAGGCGGAATCTATTATGTTTCGTAATGTTGATATATATGTATAAAATCTAACGCCAACATCTTGTATGTCATAAACTACTAAATCTATTCCCTTGAACATGTTATCCGAGGGGATTTTGCTCTCATTATACAAGCTTATTATTTCTGCACCGGAAGATTTTTCAATTGAATTTGAGACATATTCTCCGTCGGGGGCATCAGATAGAAAGCCATGTTCGGGAGTGAAGATTTTCTTTATTATAAAACGCTTGTCATTTAATAATCTTTGGACTAAATGAATGCCATTTTTATCTCGCCCTGTATTGTTTGTTACGGCAGCAATCTTAAGTGGGGAAGATTTAAAGTCTGATTCGAAAAATGTTTCCAGGCCCGGCTTAAACATCTGTATTCCTATTTTTTTAGGTAAGAAATAGTGTCGGCTATTAAGTAAATTGAACCACATACTAACGTTTTGTGTTTATTGTCTGTTCCACATTCGCTTATGGCAGATTCAATATTGGGCATCCAACGCCAATTAGTTGCTAGCCTTGAATTGGTGAATTCTTCTTCAGTATATGCTCGAGAGGATTTGGGCGAAACAAAAAATAAAGAATTACCAAACTTAGACAATTTTTGAGCCATTTCTTCAGCA
>CAZSLQ010000036.1:8170-9338 GCA_964607885.1 uncultured Pseudomonadota bacterium | reverse complement strand
CTTTTCCAAGACCTCTTTGATGTGTTGAAATACGCCGTCTCCCCATTCGCTTGCCTCATAAAATACGGCAAATCTCTTCTTATACAAAACATTTAAAGCGTAATCGATAAGCGCTGTAACTTGGTCTTTATCCGATGCGCGCCAGAAAATTGTATTGTTGTTTTTGTCCGAGCGCCATTTTTCCAATCCCTCAATTGGAAAGACTGAGATAAATTTATTATGCTTTAGTTGTGAAGAGATAGCCCTTGCTGTACTTGAACCAAAAAGGCTTAAAAATACGGGGGACTTAGGATTTAATGTTTTAATATTCTCGCGTGTTTTTCTTATGTTTCCTCCATCGTCCAGTGTTGATAAAGTTATGTAAAAATTAAAATCAGTTAACTCCTTTAATTTGAAAAAAAAGGCCTGCATTCCATCAAGCATCTGGTTTCCAATGATGGAGATCTCTCCCGTTTGTGGAAGCGAAGAGCATACTGGTATCTCATATTTTCCTGAAACTACAGGAGTAGTAATTGCATAGTTCAGAGGGTTTATTTTTTTTTGTTTTATGGGTTGTGGCTGGCTACAAAGTGCCTCAGAAAATACCAAAAAAAACAGAATTAAAGTTATTAGTCTCATATAAAGATCTCCAATTTTATTTGCTTCTAAATATGTTGACTGGAGATGTGGTTTCAAGTCAATAATTTCATTCAAACAGAGAAAATTGAGAGGCTAAAGGGTTAAGTCAACTTAACCCTTTAGCATTGAGACTAATTAGCTACCGAAGTGTGTGTATATATAACCATGATTTCCAAGGTTTGCGCCCGAAAGCATAAGTATATCAGGATCGTTTGCTGAGACTCCGTTTCCAAATTCAAATGACTGCTCCACGTATGGTTCTCCATAAACATCTACATGGTTATTAAAGTAAATTGTGCCGTCTGTTAACTGCCATCCGCTGTCCGGTAGTTGCAGCGTGCACTCATCAAAATTTACTTGCGATGTCTTATCTAGCATCTTTATTAAGTTGCGCTCAGAAAGCGAGTGTCTACCTGTTGCTCTAGGGCTATAACTGAATGTGGTGTTTTTATCAAAACAAAGTGTTGAGTGTTGTAAGATGTAAGATGTTGCGGTTGATGTGTAACTAAATTTATTTGTACCGGTATAGAACACGTCGTCTTGAATAAAT
>CAZSLQ010000036.1:622-8160 GCA_964607885.1 uncultured Pseudomonadota bacterium | reverse complement strand
ACCCTGTGTAAATGAGAAATCTCTATCACAGGTGAAGTAAATGTCTTGTAGTGTAAGCCCAGAAGAATTTGCACGCATCTGAATGGGCTCTGTAGCATGCCCGACAAAATTCATATTTCTCAGTGTTACAGATACGTTTGAATCAATAACCAGTTGTCCTGCTATGTCAAAATCGCAGCCTTGTCCATCAAGCACACCATCAGATGTTATTTTTATAGATACATCCGAAGGAATTGTAAGATTTCCGCCCAGGGTCATTGCGTTACCTTGCAGGTCAAAGTTTCCTGATGAAACGAGTGTTGTTTCATTAGATAGAGCTATGTCACTACTCAAAGTCAGTGTTCCTCCAGCAAGATTTATTGGGCTTGAGATCATAGAACGTCCAGAGACGTTTGTTGTTCCGTTAACTGCGCCAAGAACTGTAAGAGTTCCATCATTTACAGAGATAAAGTGTCTGGACTGATAGTTTATTGAATTTGAGTTGTTGATTACCAAGGCATTAAGATTTGTTGTATTTGTGTTTACAATATCAAGATTTGCCATTGTCTTTATTGTTCCACTTGAGACAAGCGTTAAATATTTCTCAATTGAGCCGCTACCGAATTTGATATTCCCGTGGCTTATCTTATCTAGAGGATCTTGCCACAATGTTACACCGTCTATTGTCATGGACGCATTCTGGTCAAGTGTCCAATCGTGATCCTTCAGCCCCAAAATTGCCGGTCCGTTTACATAAATTCCGCCGATGGTTGTTGCAAAGTTATTATCCAGTTCAATGTAAGCGTTAGATAGTTGCAGTGTTGCAGTATCATCCATGAAGTGTATCTGGCCTAAGCCTTGGCCGAGTCCCTTGATGCAAATATTTTCAAAAGTTAGTGTTGAGTTTGGTTTTATGGTTAAAGCACCATGGTTAGTCAGGTCTAAAATATTTCCATTTCCATTAAGTGTTATATCTCCGTCAAAAGTCCATGATCCGGAGAAGTTAGCCTGGTTTCCAAGGTAAATTTTTCCAGAAGGGGTTCCTTTCCAGTAAACTGTGCTTGTCATACTGTTCTCTGATGGGCCAAAATGTAGACCAGAGCCAAGGAATTCGACTATACCGGATCCGGTTAACGCTTTATTTGCTGCAAAACGGCCATCAGATTTTAAAATTAAAGTGCCGCCATTTAGGTTTATATCGCTGTATATTTGCGAATCATCATTCCAAGTTAATTTTGAGTTGGCATCGGTGAAGTTTAACTGTCCTTGAAATACGCCATAACCCGAGACTCTATTGTTGTCCTTAGCCACATTTATTATGTTATATAAAACTCCGTTCTTAAGAGTTAAGTAATCATCTTTATCAAGAGCTACCGTTGTTTGTGATAGCATTGATCCGGTCAAGATGAAATCGCATTCACATGTATCGTACGAAACGCGTGTTCTGTCTAGGGTGAGGTATGCTGAAGGATCAACTACCAATTTTGCGGTGGTTGCCGTATCAATCCAGCCACTTTCAAGTTTGAGTGGGCGTTTTACAAAAAGGGTGGAAGTATCATTTAGTGAAAGTTGTGCTTCCCCATAAAATTGAATCATAGAATAAGTTATTGCAGGATCAAAGATCAGTCCTCCGCCATTTATATTCAGTATTGCACCATTTCCATTAAGAATTAACCAAGGGTCCGTTCCGGGGGTGCTACCGTTACCAAATACAAGTCCTTGATTTGTTGCGGTGACTTTGGAGTCAAGCGTATCTGTCCAATCTATGTCAAAATGGGATTTTCCGAAGATATTTACAATTCCTTTTGTTATTTTTAGACCTGAGTTAGTTGTATGCAAACTTGCGTTCAGAAAATTGAGTTCTGAAGATGCATCTTCGAATGTAATTGGTTCTACCGCTGTTGAGGTTGATTTACCAAGTTTTAACTCCGCTCCGCTATTGATATTAAATTTTGAATTTGCATGAATTGTTGATTGGTAAACGCTTAAATAGTTGAATGTGTGAGGACCCGTTACCGTTAAATCATCATATATATCGAACTTTCCATCACCAAAAATAATATCGTCTTCAAGAGAAAGTTTTGAGTTTCTGAATGAAAGTCCGGATGTGCCTCCCTGTAGAGAGAAGGCGCTTGGTTTTTCTAATTCCAAATCAGTAAGCATAATTTCAAGGCTGCTGTCAGGAGCAATGTTGATACTTCCATCTTTTATAAATGTTATCTTGTTTCCTCTTCCATTAATAATGTTATTTCCTGTGAATGTAATTGGAGCTTCCAGAGTTAGATTATTATTTAGGTATAGGTTTGTATCCCTAAAGACAAAAGGAGAGTAGTTTTCTTTATAGACAGAAAGGAATCTTGTTGCATTGTCCACGCGTGCTATGTAGGTTTCACCACCTATCGTGAGATACCTTACACTGAAGGCATCCGTTGTTAGAGGAATACTATACTTATTACTTAGTACATAATTTGATGTGTTAAATCCGAGTATCTGAAACAACGGATGCCTTCAGTTGCAAGTGATCTTGCAACTGCGAGTTCCGTTGCGTTATATTTCCAGTTAATGGAGTTTACCGAGCCGGAAACTGTGTAACTCTGTTTTAATCCAATTGTATTTGCCGCTGCGGTGTGCTGATAGGTCCGTATGACCCCGTCTACAAATCCTGCAGCCATGTAGGTGCTTGTGGCTGCCCAATCAACTGTATTTACGGCCTTGCCTTGAGCGTAAGCTTTTAAGTGGCTAAGTGCTGCTCCTGTAAAATTGTAAAGATGCAAATTACCCGTTGTGTTTGTGTTGTTTGTTCCCACGAGTATGTCATTTTTGTTTCCCAAAGGAGCCCATGTAATTGAGTCGTAAAGGACGCTCCCACCTAATGCATTTGTTGAAGTTGTGACTAAACTTAGCGCGCCACCGGCACCATTTAGAGTGTAGGAGTAAACGTTAACAGTTGTAGCCGTACCTCCTACAGCCAGAAAATTTCCTCTTTTTTGAAACGCAACCGAGAATGGTGTATTAAACTTTACAAAACCGCCCGCTCTGACTGTGCTTGGTGGGACGAATTGATATGATCTTACCTGTCCCTTTGAGTGTCCGGTCACAAAGTAGTATGAACTTGGGTGCCAACGTAGAGCGGTAACATTTGGGTTGCTTTGGTGGTTGAAGGCAGCGCGCAAAATAAGCGACGTTCCTGTAAATTCATATATAAAGCAATCGTTTGTTTTACCCGATGCTGTACCAACTGCAACATATTTACCGTCATACGACCAGTCAACAGTCCTTGAAGTTCTTGTTAATGTATCTCGTGCAACCAGATTTAAAACCAAATTACCTCCCGGGTTGGTAATTGCGGCAAAACCTGTGGCATTTTCGCAGAGTGTGATCATGTGGTTTTGCCCCATAATTGTGCCCAAGTCTGCAAATGTCGCAGTGTTGGATAAGGTAAGATCGCTCTGAAGGTATAACTTGCCTCCACGTAGATTTACCGGTCCGGCAACAGGGAATACTGATTGGAATGAGCATGTTGTATTATTGTCTGCCAGTCCCAGTCCATACTTGAGGTAGGCAAATGTTTTGATAACATTATCTGTGCCTGAAGGAACGTTTAGTGGTGACTCGATTGATACTGCCGTATCAGAGCCGTATGTTACAGCCAAAACACTATTTTGATAAAACAGTGAAAAGGTAATAAGTGTCGAAATTAAATATATTTTTAATTTTAACATTTTCCAGAATCTCCTTTTTTACAAAAAATTAAAGGTTTAGATTTTAATACAGTGTTCTGTAAGTGAGGTAACCCACTACGTGCATCGAACCATTTACGGTTTTACCCGGCACACAGAAAAATCCGCCTTGATTTTCATAAGTCAAAATACCCGGAGTGATATTTAAATTTTGATATAAGTAAAGGTTGCAGTCATTACCCAATTCTAAGCAAGACACGTTATTTTCCATTATCCATGCATCTGCTGAAACGCTTCTGTGTTTTAATGATCCTGAAGCTATTTTTAATTTTGAACCTTTTAAAATTTCGCAGTAAAAATCTTCTTCTGCCAAATCGTTGCCAAATGTTATTCCTTCATCAATCGACTCTGTTTTCTCACTGGATAGTGTTGAATTGTATTTTACAACGAGTGATCCGTTTGTCAGCTGCATACCTGTAAGTGTTGCATGTAGAGTTGCGCCATTTAGCTGTAAGCAAGCAGTTTTATCTTGGAATGAGATTAAGTCCTTACGTGTATTTGCAGGATCGTAACTGAAAGTTATTCCTGAATCTAGGGTTAGTACCGACTTAGAAAGAATTATACTTTGCATAGAGCTATTATATGTAAACTTGCTGTTTCCTAAAATTGAAACGTCATTTGAAAATGCAAGTTTGCCAAGAGAGAATGTATAATCGCCGCTAAGATATATTTTTACGTTTTGAAAGGTAACCGTTCCTGAGTTGTCCATGCAAAACAGATCGTTGCTGTCAACGTTATAAAGAGTCATGTTTTTTAAAATAAGAGAAGATCCTCTTTCAATGATTATTTTACCCGAGTTTGATAGATCCAATAAATTAAAATTTCCGTCAATTGAGGTAGAGCCACTAAATGTCCATGTTCCGGAGAGAGCTGTTTTTGCATTTAAGTTGATTGATCCGCAACTTCCGTCCCAGTAAATGTTCCCAGCCCATGATGTTTCCTTGATTCCGAATTCAATGTCGTTATTTGCAATATTTACTTTTCCGCTACCCAATAAATTTTTTTCATGACCGAATTCCAGATCGTTTATTAGGTTAACCGTTCCGTTATTCAGCTGAATGTAATTCAGAAGTTTACCTCCGAAATCGAAATTGATTTCGGCATTACTATCATAAAGGGTTATTATACCGCTTATTCCACCATTACCCACTATGTAGTTTCCCGTATTTTGTACTAAGGTATACAATGGTAATATTCCTTCGTTCAGGAAGATTTCATTGTTTCCACTTAACAGAGATGTGTACGTATTGAATCTTGCGCCTGTAATTGAATATTTTACTGTAGGTAGACTGAGAGTACAGTTGTCGTATCCCACCACTGTCCCAGGGTCAACCAAAATTGTAGAGGTAGGCTCTACTTTTATAGTTATATCCTTAAACGTCATATTTTTCTTTATGTAAAAACAGCTTGATGGTCCACGAATAACCTTTGAAAAGCTTGACGTTGACTGAAATTTCTCAGGATCTGAAAGGTTATAAGTTAAGTAGGTGTTGTTAAAGTTGACCCTTGCTGCAGGATAGAATCGTACAAGAATGTCATTTTCAGCACTTCCATTTCCGAATATGAGGCCCTTGTCAGTTGTTGTAGCATTGGACTCGATATTCACTTTTCCATCAAAAATAATGGTTCCCTTTGTAAGAATGGCTCCTCCGTCTCCAAATTTTACATTGGCGTTTTCCATGCTTATCTCCGATGTCGGATCTTCAAACTGCACAATTTCCTGATCACTCGTAATTATGTTTGTTCTAAAGCAGGCAGTAATTCCGTCCGAAAGTGTAAGCCGTGAATTTGTATGCACGGCGATGGCCTGAGGACTGTCGAAATAATAGGTGTACGATCCGGAAAGGTCGACATTATTCTTAATTTCAAAACTTCCCTGAGTGAAACTGTAATCGGCGTCCAGTACGCACTCAACATTATCAAGAATAATTGAGCTACTTTCATCCAAGCATCGTACGTTACTCCTTTTCAAACCAAGTAGGATTATGTTTTTTACCGATAAGGTTGAGTTCTTCCCTATAACTATCTCAACGTCCGGAGCCAGTTCCACAATTCTATTTTTTCCGTTAAGATTGCAGTTGCCGTTTACGTAAATCGTTGTGCTGATAAGGAGGTCCGAACGCAGTGAAAGGTCGAGGTCTTGAATTTTTGTGTTCTTCTTTGAATTTACGAATTCGGTTATACTTGTGTCTATGTCAAGTATGTGCCCGTTCCCATAAATTTTACCCATGCAAGTGAGTGTTGAAATGTTTTCAAGGCATATATCCGAATTTAAATAAAGGCTTCCGCCGTTTAGTGTTATCTCACCGGAGACGGGGAATATTGATTCAAATGTACAGGATGTTGTTTCGTCTTCGAGTACAAAACCGTTTTTGAACCAGCCAAAGCCAAGCATTGTGTTATCATGATCTGATGCGGGAAAAATTGCCTTCGGTTGTATAGAAACTGCCGTTTCCGATCCGAACTGTCGAGCCTGAAGATTTATTGCGCATAAGCAAAACGTAATAGCAATACATAGTACTGCTTTTCTATTAATATACTTCATCTTATCTACTCTCTCCTTTTGAATTGAATTAAATTAATTCTTAAAAATCAGCTTTATAAATTTTAATAAAAAATTCAAGTAAAATCATTTTTTAGATATTGTCTATTATGGTAAAATTGCCTTCTCGCTCGTTATTTGATAAAAAACTGATACTTTGGTATACATAAAAAGTTATTTAATCGTGAAAATTAGGAGCCTAAAATGAACGAAGTACGTACGCGTTTTGCCCCAAGTCCAACCGGTTTTTTACATGTCGGAGGATTGAGAACAGCTTTATATGCATATCTTTTTGCTAAAAAGAACAACGGTAAATTTGTTTTACGCATTGAGGATACCGATCAAAATAGAAAAACGGAGGGTGCGGTTGAAAATCTTATTGCAACTTTACAATGGGCGGGTCTTGATTTTGATGAAGGACCCGGAAAGAAAGGTTCTTATGGGCCTTACATCCAGTCTGAGAGGTTAGAGCTCTACAAAAAACATGCGCAGCAACTTATTGATGCGGGGCATGCATATTACTGTTTTTGTACTCCTGAGCGTCTTGATATACTTCGTCAACAGCAGACTGCTGCAAAAGTCCCGACCCGATATGATTTGCATTGCCGTAAATTGGATTTGGAGGAATCAAAAAGACGTGTTGCTGCCGGAGAAAAGCATGTCATTCGTATGAAAGTGCCATTAACAGGTGAGCTTACATTTAATGACGTCATTCGTGGTGCGGTTACTATTGCCTATAAAAATATTGATGATCAGGTTCTCATAAAATCTGATGGTTTTCCGACTTATCATCTGGCTGTCGTAGTTGATGATCATTACATGAAAATAAGTCATATCATACGAGGAGAAGAGTGGTTGCCAAGTGTTCCCAAACATATATTGTTGTACCAGTATTTCGGTTGGGAGATGCCACAGATGGCACACCTTCCTTTGCTGCTGAATCCCGATAAAAGTAAATTAAGTAAGCGTCAGGGCGATGTTGCCGTTGAAGATTATCGAGACAAAGGGTATTTAAAAGAGGCTTTAATTAATTTTGTTGCGTTACTTGGTTGGAACCCTGGGGATACGCGTGAAATTTTTACTTTAGAGCAGCTTATTCAGGAGTTTTCTATTGAGCGTGTTGGGAAATCCGGAGCCGTTTTTGATGTTGAAAAATTAAAGTGGATGAATGAGCAGCATATGCGGTTATTGACTGATGAACAGTTGCTTGAGCTTGTAAAACCAATTTTACAGGAAAAACATTGTTATCTGTTTTTCAAGATTTTTACGCAAGTATG
>CAZSLQ010000036.1:246-612 GCA_964607885.1 uncultured Pseudomonadota bacterium | reverse complement strand
TTCTTTTTCTGATGATTATCTAAAAAAGATTTTCACTTTAATGCGTGAGAGAGTTACCTTCCCCCAAGACTTTGTAGAAAACTGCCCATATTTTTATAAGCACCCCCACTCTTTTGATGAGTCTGCAAAGGCAAAAAATTGGACACCTGAAACTCCACAGAGGTTGCAGGCTTTGCTTGAAAGCTATAAGAAATTGGAAAATTTTGATGCGGCCTCCGTTGAACAATCTTTACGTCAAGAGGCAGAGAAACTTGGGATAAGCGCAGGTAAAATTATTCATCCTTTACGTTTGGCCTTGACAGGAGTGGCCGTGGGACCAAGTCTGTTTCATCTTGTAGAGGTTTTGGGCAAAGATGAGGTTGCGCG
>CAZSLQ010000036.1:0-221 GCA_964607885.1 uncultured Pseudomonadota bacterium | reverse complement strand
ACTATTTAATTTAGTATTTTAAATTTTGTATTTTCGTAAGTGAGAGGGGACAACTTTTTTTTAGAGAGGGGGGAATATGTGCGGTTCTAGGTATCTTATTATATTTTCCATATTTATTTTGTTTGGGGAAAATCTTTATCCTATGGAAAGATCGGAGGAGGGGGTAGGTAGCGCGGAAGATGTTCAAGAGGTTGTTGATGTTGTACCTACAACCGGAGGAC
>CAZSLQ010000035.1:0-10027 GCA_964607885.1 uncultured Pseudomonadota bacterium | reverse complement strand
CAGTATATCGCATGTAGAATTCTTGCCGCAATAATAGATGAATCATAAGCACGAATTATTAACCGTTTTTTAGCACTAAATGGCCTTGTTTCAAATGATTTTATAGCGTCAGAAGATCGAATATATGGCACTAAATATGGGTTTGAAAGCTCTTCAAATAAGTTATCGAACACTCTATCATATAACAAATCATCATTTATAAATTTTTCAACATTTGTATAATGATTATTACTAATAAAAGCTCTCAATGCCCTTGTAATTTTTGCGTTAAACTCATTTAAAAGTATCAGCCCAACCAGTGGGGAAAAATGTTGATTCGCAACTGTTAAATAATCGATAGGAAGTAAATAACTATAATCAGAATTAGGATTAAAGCTAGGCTTGGCTCTTAATACCCCGCTAGCAATTTCCTCGTAGCAATCAAAAAAAATTTTCCAATAAAGTGACCTAATACTTGATGCTTGTAATATTTCTTTTAAATCTTTTAAATTTTTTAATTTATTATACGCTATCGAATCTAAAGCAATTACAGCAACATCAAGTTTGTCTTCCGCAATAACAAATGCATTCATGCGTTTTGCAGCATTTATTAAATCAATGCGTTGTGGAAATGCTTCTTTTGTATCTTCGTGCTTATCAGAAAATAAAAAAAGTGTTTGTGCGCCATTGGACCATTCTTGAAGATTATAAAAATAACCGCGCAAACAAACTGGAAATAATAAAAAAATTCCAAAAACTGCGTATAGCCTTAAAAATTTTCTAATCAATTTCATTTATAACCTTCATTAAAAAGCAATTTTATTCGTTTTTAAGTTATAATCTCAGTTTATCAAAATAATTCAAATAATAAAAAAGCTTGTTTTAAAGGCAAAAAATGACATTTTAAGACCATTCATTTTTTTAGTGAGCAGCGTATATGAATTTTGCCTGTTCAGGCGTTAGCCCTTGAACTCCATTCAGATTAGCACCATCTAATTTAGCCGCTAAACGTCTTGCAAACGCACCCTCATTCCATAATTTAACCCCTGACATAAAAGCTCCTTCTAGACAAACAGACGTTAAATCAGCACCAATCAAAATCGCACCAAGCAAATTAGCACCTTGCATAAAAGCGCCAGACAAATTGGCACCAGTTAAATTGGCACCAGCCAAATTTACTCCATTTAAACAAGCGCCTGCCAAATTTGCACCCATCAAATTTGCACCTTGCAATTTTGCATCCATCAAATTAGCTCCTTGTAAACAAGCTTTTTTCAATTTAACGTCAACCAAAGTGGCCGCCGTCAAATTAACACCTTTCAAATTGGCCTGCCCCAAATGTGCACCGGATAGATTTGCGCCTTTCATACAAGAGTCTGTCAAATTTGCCATTTTCAAATAAGCCTTTATCAAGGTAGCGTTAGTAAGATTTACGCTTGTCAAATCTACCTTTTTCAAGTTCGCTTCCACCATGGAAATCCCACCCATATTGGCATAGGTCAAATTAGCCTCCTCCAAGTTGGATCCCATTAAATTTGCTTCAACCAAATTAGCCCCAGATAAGTCGGCTTTTATCAATGTAGTTTGTGTAAGATTGGCCCCTCCTAAATGTGCTCTTATTAATTTGGCCACATTCAAATTGGATCCTTTTAAATAGGATCCCTGTAATTTAATCTCAGAAAGATTAGCTCCCACCAAATTAGCATTCTCCAATTTTGAGTTTCTTAAGTCCGCAAATTCAAAATTTGCTTCCTTCAAAAACGCATATGAAAAATTTGTTTCTGGCAAAACTGTATTATTCAAATCAGCATTAAACAGTTTAGCTCCGGCAAAATTTCTTTCTGTAGTATCTACCCGTGCACCACTTTTAAGCCTGTCACTCAAACTGCGTACCCGAGCATAACAAGCAGGATCAAAATTATTAGCATCCAAATTATAAGCGCAAGAAAAGCCTAAAAGTATAAGAATCATACATTTCTTCATCACAAATCCTTGTATCTTAAATTTTATTAATAGTAAAATTAAGTAAAAGCCTTATGCCTTTTTCAAATTTATTTGTAGTGTAATTAATTTTTTTTCTAAATTTTCCAACTTATTTTTCAATTCAACAAGCAATTTTTTCAGTTTACTTAGATTGTATTTCAAGAGTATTAATGTAACGGTATTTTCTATATCGTAGGAACCAGTTATTAATTTTGGGGGATCTTTAAGCTCATTCATCCGACGGCCCAAGGCATAAATCGGCTCTGTGGGATACCCAATAATTCCAACTATTTGTAAAGATCTATTATCATTCTCTTTGATTTTAAACCCAAAATTATGAATTGGAGGAATAGTTCCACTAATTATCATTTTTACCTTATCAGGCAAAAATGACGAAATATCAAACGTGGCAAAATTTGATGGCGCGCCTGGATAGAATCCAAAATACCGCCCTTGTTTATCAAGCCATGTTGGAGTTACTTTTGATTCGGATTCAGATTCTCCATAAAAAAAATATTGGGGGGGGGGATTAAATACTATGATGACAGGATATTCGCCTGCTTGAATATAAAGTTGCAAATTTTTTGCTAGTCCCGAATTGAAAATAATTTTATAAACATCTCCGATTCCACCTTCCGTGATATTGGGGGCTCTTATGTGGTATCCTATAAATACGATTTTCCCAGCTTTTAGTAAATTTAATATTGCGTTCTTAAGAATGTATAAAAAATTTCCTTCTATTTCCTTATAAACGTAAGGGATTGGGAACCTAAAAAAGTCGAGTGTGATGTTTAAATTTACATGCTTGTATTGCTCAAAATCACTATTTTTTACATTATTAAAATTTTGATTATCCTTATCAATAAGAGTTTGAAAATCTGCTAGTGAAGAATGTTCCCGTCCAGGATTAATGCTATAAATTTTTATATTTTTTTTGGGAAATTGTTTTGCAATGTCCTTTATAAAAATCGGAATTTCTTGTAATTCATATCCTCCTCCACCTATTGAGAATAAAACAAAATCACTCTCTTCATTTTTTAATTGTTGTTCAAACAAATCTTTCTGTTTTTTAAAATATTCTAAGTCAGATATGTTTAAATCACGTTTCATAGCATGTTTATACATACCCAGGAAAAAATCAAATTCGTATGATTTAAATTCTTCCAAAAAATCGGTTAGCCAAGGCAATGAATCAAGCGCACTTTTATCCAATCCTCTATTAATTAAGCATTCCTTTAAATATTCAATGCTAGGTTGTTGTGTTAATGAGAAAACATTTGTTGAAAAAACAAAACCCAAAAAAATTATAAAGCACAAAATACGCATACCTCAATCCTTTTGAAAAACAAAAACAACTTAAAACTCTCATCTTATAGTAGTTCCCGCTAAAAATCTTTCGCACTAATTTGCGCTATACTTTCCGAGGTAACAAATTGAGCTTTTTAAAAAAATAAGTTTACTTTAAAAATAATTATGAAATGATTATGACCCCAAGGAAGAAAGGAGTCAATGATCAAAATAGAATTTAAATCTGTCGAATTAGCAGATCTGCAAGATCTATTACAAAATCATCCACATCCACATGTTAGAAGGAAGGCAGCGGTCTTACTGTCGAAAAGTCAAAAAATTGAGCTCTAAAAAAATATCCATCCTTTGGCTTTTTTCGCCAAGAAAGCACAAATGATTGCGCCAGTAATTCAGTCCCATCGTAGGTATTCTGATTAGAAGTCTTGAAATGAATATTTTTGCTGCCACCTTCAAGTCCAAAGCCTGCTTTTAAGGCTATGGATTCAAGAATGGTTGACTTACCGGTACCATTTTCACCAACAAAAAAAGTTACCTGAGTGGGGAAAACAATCTCTTGAAGATGCGATTACTATCATTTATTTGAGTAAAATTAATTTTAACTTTATCAAGTACAGGTCCATCTAAAGAAAAATTATGTATTTGTTTTTTCATGCACAAATCTCGCAATTTTTTAACTAACGGCTGATGCTTTACGAAATGAAAAATATCCTTGCCCAGCACCAAGATCAAGCACTGTAATCGGCCGTTTGTAACGATCAAGAACAGATTTAATGACATTATAGTACCGCTGACAATCCGTCAAGTCCGGGTTGCACTACAACATTATTAACAATAACATCTTGGCATTCCTGGTGTATATTTGTAGCATTAGATTGAACAATAAAAAACAGTAATGATACACGCGCTAGAAAATTTAAGCAATTTTGCCAATTCATACCCACACTCCCTTAATAAATACACCCAGTACCATACTTATTAATAATTTAGTATAAGTAATCAAAAGTATCAAACTTTTAATATGCCTAAATGTATTATCTCAACTACCCTTTAATTCCCAATCTCTCCGTATCCACAGGCAAATAATAAGTCTATTTTTTTAGATTCTAAATCAATCTTACTATCAAGCCACGAGAAGTTAGATTTATCCCAATCTGTTTGAGCCGAATCAAGCTCAACTTTAGATATTATTCCAATTTTGAATTGTTGCTTTTGCAAAGTTAATTCGTTTTTTGCTCTATCCAGATCAAATTTTTTAGCTTTGAGTTGTGTTTGAGATTGGAGTAATGCGGCATATGCTTGTTGGACATCGAATTTTACTTGTTGCGTAACATTTTCTTTGTTTAACATTTGTTTAAGCATTGTTGCATGAGCTTGACTCTCTTGATAATAACTTACAAGTCCATCGAACAGATTCCAGCTAAAATTGGCACTAACTGTTTGATAATTTTGTCTTGTTTTAACTGGCACGATTTCTTGTGTTGGGTCTCCAAAACTTTTCCATGTTCCTGCTGCAACGGTAACATTAATGACCGGCAGTCTTGTTCCTTGCGCAAGTCTCATATCATCTTTTGCTATTGCAATGTTTTTATCAGATATTTTTAATTCATCTCTATTTTTTAGCGCAAGATCATAGAAAAAATCAATACCTTTTTTTGTTAAATTTGAGCCATCTTCTTCCAAAACAAGGTCCAATTTCACTTTGTGATATTTTTTGTTTACGTATTTGCTATCCAGCTCTTTGATGCCTGTAATTTGTAAATCGATTGGTTGGCCCATAAAAAATTCAAGTTTTTTCTGCGAGACCATTGCCCCTTGATAATAATTGTCTATGTTTGATAAGTCTTGTGCATGGTCTGCCGTACTTTTCAGCCAATCGCGCTTATCCAGTAACTCCACTTTATTTGAGTGTGCAGCCTTTTGATATGTTGATTCACTTGATTTTTTTAGAGCATTAATAGCGTTATTTTGTCGTTGCACTTTCCAACATTCTAGAAATGCCTTTTCAACCTCGTGTCGGATTGTTTTTTTTGCCTGCTCGTTTTGATATTCTACGACTTGAGTAGCCTTTTTGGCCCTTTTATATTGTTCAATTGGCCCGGCAAAATTCAAAACAAGTTGTGATGCCAAAAAATCGACGCTCAAGGTTGGATCGGTCTGCCCCCTTGTTTGAGAGAGGTTTCCTGACATGCCAAATGTTGGTAAGTATCCGGCTAGCACCTGCTTGCTGTACATTCTACTTTCTTCAATGGCATATTGATATGCCTTTAAATCTGGTTTGTTTTGTAATGCAATTTGAACTGCCTCCTGCATGTTTAATGTTGTTTTGTCGATAAGAGGAACTTTTTCCGTTTGTTCCCCTTCCGACACAATTTCTAGTTTTATTTCAGATAAGTTTTGTGGTTTAATTGAAGGTAGATCCCTATGTCTCTTTGCTTGAAGGTCAAAGCAATTAAAGAATAGTAAAATGAGAAAAATTATTTTCATTTGTATACCCCTAAGAAAATTTAATTTCATGTTCATAATCATGTTTATTTATCGAGTAACGCTTCAACCGGATTGAGTTGCGATGCTTTATACGCAGGATAATATCCAAAAAATAGTCCTATCAGCGCCGACGAACCCAAAGAAAGTGTTATTGCTGTTTTTGATATAAAAATTGGCCAGCTAAGAACAATACCTATAATTTTTGAGATTCCGATTCCGAGCAATGCTCCCAAAAGCCCCCCGGCAAGACAAATCGTTACAGCCTCTAATACAAACTGGATAAGTATGGCTCTCTTTGTGGCACCCAACGCCATGCGAATACCAATTTCTTTGGTACGCTCCGTTACACTCACAAGCATTATATTCATAATGCCAATACCACCAACAATAAGAGATATTGAGGCTATTATTAAAAGAAGAAGATTAAGAACACTTGAAGCTGCATCTGAAGCTTGAGCAATATCATTCTGAGTAAAAAACGTAAAATCATCATCATCTTTAGGCCCTAGATGATGTTTTTGACGCAAAATAGAACGAATAATCGAAGCTGTTGCATCCATCCGCTCTTTTGTTTTTGTTGAAAGCAAAAAGGCTGCATACGTAGTCTTACCCATAAGTTTACGTTGTACTGTAATTACAGGAGATAATATTATATCGTCTTGATCTCGTCCATCAGGAGATTTACCCTGTTCGGGAAGTATACCAGTGACTTTGAATGGCAATTTTTTGATGCGAATCATTTTTCCAATCGGATTTTCTGTACCAAAAAGTTCACGCGCAACTGTTGTACCTAGAACTGCTAATCTGCGGCCAGCGTTTATATCTTCTTTAGTAAAAAACTCACCCGAGTTCAGCTTCCAGTTTCTAATAGCTATAAAATCTTGGTTGACCCCTGCTATTATTGTTTGCCAATTTGATTTTTCAGATACTGCCTTTATTGGTTGCATAACCATCGGTGACATGAAAGCAATATCATTGCATTCATACATTATGGCTTTATAATCAGCTTCTTTGAGAGTAAGAGCCACTCCACCACGTTGCCCCACATGCTTTGGCGAAGAACCCAATACAATAATGAAGTTACTTCCGAGTTTTTCTATAGTTTGATTAACACGTGACTTAGCTCCTTCACCAATAGACATAACAGCAATAATTGAGATAACGCCTATAATGATACCCAACGTAGTTAAAAAAGAACGTACTTTATGCTTCCTAAGCGATCGGAATGCAGAAGTAAAAAGTTGATAAAAGTTCATAGTGCTCCAGCTCTGTCTGAAATGATATTACCGTCAACAAGTTCTATGATACGTTTAGTTTTTGCAGCAATACTTGGCTCGTGCGTCACAATAATAATGGTAACCCTTTTTTCGGCATTTAATTTTTTAAATACTTCAAGAATGGTATTACCGGTTGCTGTATCTAAATTACCGGTTGGCTCATCTGCCAATATGATTGATGGGTTGTTTATAAGTGATCTCGCAACTGCAACACGCTGTTGCTGTCCTCCAGATAACTGATGGGGATAATGGTCCATGCGAGCTGACAAATTGACAAGCTCTAAAAGTTTTGCAGCTCGCTCCCGTGCTTCCTCCTCCTTAACTCCTGCATAAAGTTGAGGTAATGCAACATTATCCAGAGCGGTCAAATCAGGAAGAAGATGAAACTTCTGGAAAATAAACCCAATTTTTTGGTTTCGTATACGAGCAAGATCATCACTGTCTGCTGTTGATACATTAATTCCATCAAGAGTGTATGATCCCGATGTTGGTACATCCAAGCAACCAAGTAAGTGCATGAGCGTAGATTTTCCAGAACCTGAAAAACCGGTTATAGCCACAAACTCACCTTTATCTATGGTTAAGCTAACCCCTTTGAGGATTTTTAAATCGTTATCACCCATCTTGAAGATTTTGATGAGGTCTTTTGCAACTATAAGCATGATTAATTACCCAATCCACCTGAAGGTTTTCCAAAAATCCCTTTAAGTAGTAAATTTTCGCGTTTAACATCATCTACTTCGACAACAATGTGATCGTTAATTGTAATGCCCGATGTCACTTCGGTATTTCTTCCGTCTGTTGCCCCAAGCCTTACTTCAACTTGTGCAATAGTTTTTGCATCTTTCATGACCCAGAGATAGTCTTTATCAGCTAGATCAGTTTGATTAGAGTTGGATGAATCTTCTGCTTTTACAACTGCCAAGCCCAATACTTGCGCAGCATTTTCAACATATACAGGATCAATACGAAGCGCTTTATTTGGAACGGTAATCGCTTCTTCGCTTCCAGCTACATTAATATCAACGTTAACTGTCATGCCTGGGCGAAGTTTAAGATCAGGATTTGCAACATCAAGAACCGTATCATAGGTAACAACATTATCGACAATGTTAGCTAAGTATCTAATATATTTGACCTTAGCGTTAAATTTCATCTTAGGAAAAGCATCTACGCTAAAAGTTGCTGATTGCCCACTCTTTACTAACCCAATATCTGCCTCGTCAATATCAATATGAGCTTCCATTTCATGCAGATTTGCCGCAAGCGTATAAAGAGCAGTGGCTTGAAATTGCGCTGTAACCATTTGTCCAAGATCAACCATTTTTGAAATAACAATGCTATCTTCCGGTGCCCGAACAAATAGATTTTCGTACTGTTTTTTATTAAGCTCGAGCGTTGCATCAAGCTTTTCTGCGCGAGCCTTAGTTGCTTTGTATGTTTGAGTAACAGAATCAAAAGTGTTTTGAGAAATTTGTCCCAATGAGAAAAGAGCTTTTTGCCTGCTATAAAATTTCTCTTGAAAATCCAAATTTGCACGTGCTTCAGCAAGATCTGCCGTCGTTCTCTTTACCTCACTGTCGCCAACTCCATCATCAAGAACAGCCAGTAATTGACCTTTTTTTACAATGTCATTGTCCTGGGCAAGAACTTTTACAACGCGTCCCGCTACCAAACTACCAACAGTTATTTGGACAACTGCTTTAAGTTTACCGGAAGCATTTACAAATTGAGAAAGGTCCTGTCTTATTGGTTGTTCTGTTCGAATGGGATTAACTGGGATTTTTGATTTCTTGTTTTTTATATAAAAACAAGTACCTAGACCTACTACGAAAATAAGAAATATAATTACCATAAATTTTCGTGATAAATTCATAAAGCTCCTTTGGGTTGTTTAAATATTATTAATGCGATTTCTTATTTGTAACAAAATTGCAATTCAACATTAGTTTTATTTACTACTTAAATATGGTTAGGGTTCTAATGATTAGAATTCTAACCATATAATCAAAAAAAATTACATTTCAAATTTTTTGTTAATCAGATGAAGAAGCCGTAAGTACGAATCCTTTTGCTCATCAGTCATTCCTTGCATTATCTTCTTTTCTGTTTCATTAAAAATAGTAATAAACTTATTAATAAGTTCTTCCCCTTTTGGTGCAAGTGTTAGTTCTTTTGTTCGTTCATCTGTACTAGATGTAACACGACGAATAAAACCTTTTTTTTCAAGTCCCTGCAATAAACTTGTAACTGATGCCCCCGTTATCCCCATCAATGCCTCAACATCTGTCTGACAAAGACGAGTTCCATTTTTTTGATTTTCGTAAATAAATCCAACAATCCGAGCCTGCGGGCTGCTGATGTTGTAGGGCTTTAAATAAGCATCAATAGATCGTTTAATATTATGAAAAATAGATCTGAAGTAAAATTGAAATGGATGTTCAATTTTATTTTTTTTCATTCTAAAAACCTTTTTAAATCGACCTAGTTAGCATTCTAATTGTTAGATTACTAACTTTTAGCACTAAGTCAAGCACCTAACTAATAAGTTAAGTTTGTGGGAACAGGGGAGATTGGACCAGAGCTTAAAGAACCGTTCTCTATATTCGCAAAAATGATTGATCAACCCTTGCTGCCATTTATTTTATGTAATAAATGAAAAATAATTATTCTGATTAATACATTCAAACGAAGCATCGGGATAAGTTTTTTGCCATAATTCTGGAGCTTTCACATCAGACTTGCCCCATTTAAATTCATAACCAAAAATTTTGCCATCGCGCTCTTCAACAAAATCAATCTCTTTTTGATCATACGTTCGCCAAAAATAATTGTTACTCCACTGACGAAGACAGTTTTGCCGTTTGATTCTTTCCATAACAAGATAATTTTCCCATAGAGCTCCAACATCATTTCTTAAGCTCAGTGGATTAAAATTATTAATTAGTGCATTGCGAATGCCATTATCACAAAAGTAATAGCGGGACGTTTTTGTT
>CAZSLQ010000034.1:9903-10228 GCA_964607885.1 uncultured Pseudomonadota bacterium | reverse complement strand
AACTACTTGAGCCCAATAGTTAAGGGCAATAGTGACGTGATATTAGGGTTGGTAGATTGTTGTGTGAACAACAGTAACGCAATAATAGGCTTGGATGACAAGATAACTAATAACTCTAATGCGATACTAGGCTTAGACGACAAGATAACTAACAATAGTAATGCGATAATCAGTCTTGCAGAGTGTTGTGAGAACAACAGTAATGCGATAGTGAAGAATACACAGGATATAACCAACAACTCTAATGCGATAGTGTACCTAAGCCAGACAAGCGGAGGGCTTGCTGTAAACAACTCTAATGCAATAGTTTCATGGATAAAGAGCA
>CAZSLQ010000034.1:5206-9893 GCA_964607885.1 uncultured Pseudomonadota bacterium | reverse complement strand
GTGATGTGATATTAGGGTTGGTAGATTGTTGTGTCAACAATAGCAATGCGATAGTGAAGAATACGGAAGATATAAAGAACAACAGTAACGCCATAATTTCGATAAGTACTATAGTAGGTACACTTCCAGTAAATAACAGTAATGCAATCATAAAATTACGTTCCGAGATGCAAACTTTCGATCATGGTCCGGAGGATGTAGTTATTAACAGCGCCACTTACACAATGTTGTATGATATATACGTAAGCTATGACCATCTACTTCAGGTCCAAAGCAGCTGCGTGTTGGATGGAAACGGGCACATGATTCATTTTGCAAAAGATAGCTCCAATATCCTCCAGGTTGCAGATGGGTGCAATGTAGTTCTTGAGAATGTAGTTCTTGAGAATTTCAATGACGTATCTGTTCAACTTGGTGCCGGAGCAGCATTAACCTTTGGTGATGGTTGCAGGGTTGATCTGCCAAATCAGCAGGCAATGACGATTCCATGGATCTTCCAAGGTAATACTGTTGTCAACGGTTGCGGAAGTCTACTTGAACTTGGTGCACAAAGTATTCAGGTAATGCAGGGTGGCAATCTGATATTAGAAAATTTAACAATCGACGGTCTTGCAGACAACAATATTCGTTGTGTAGGTAATGCAGCCATAACATTTAAGCAAGATATCCTTATTACATCAAATGACTACAGCTTTACGTCCGGTGCATTGAGATTCAAGAAAGATGTCATACTTACTGGAACAAATATCTTTAGTTATGAGACAAATATGTCATCTACCATAGAGAGCAACTCAATGCTGTTGGTTTCAGGGGCAACATTAAGGTACGCACCAAGTGTTGCGAATAGAGACCTGATAACCATGGAAGATCTAACATCAGTCTTATACTTGAATGGATGTGCCCTAAGTTCGTCAACCACCGGATTGCGACTAACAAATGGTACTTTAACTATTGCGGATGTAAATCAATTCTACAATACCGGGGCTACAACCTTATCACAAGCAATCTGTTTTGGTAACGGAGTAGCTGCAGACGACTTAAATATTAATATTATTCCCGGTGGTCAAATAGTATTGGAGGATGGAATACTTGATTATCAAAATGTAAATTAAATAGCATATAAACTTTTCTTGTTAAGGCAGGATAGCTTGTAACGGGCTATCCTGCCTTTTTTACCCCTTGTAAATAGTTTAAATTTCGTTATTGTTAGAATTGTTATTAATTGTTTAAGTTAACTTGGGATTAGGGAGCTTTTATGCAGTTATTTGGATTAATATTTGCATCCTGTGTTTTGATGTTAAATTTATCAGCAAATGATACGGATTTATCTTGGGCCGAGGTTAGCAAAAAATCAAAAAATGCCGTTCTGCAGATATTCTCTTACACAAAAGAACCTCATTATTTTGCAATGTACAAGACCCCGGACGATAGCGAATGTGCGGGTACCGGTTTTATTATAAATAACGATGGTGAGGTTTTGACCAACTTTCATGTTGTAGATAGGGCTACAAAGTTATTTGCCCAGCATCCGGGTCTCTCTAAGGAGAGGTTCGAACTTGAATTTGTTGGAGGTTGCCCCGAACAGGATGTGGCGCTTTTAAGGTTGAAAAAAAGTGATTGCGAAAAGATAAAAACCCTATTGTCTTTGCAGGATATACCCAGCTTAAAACTTGGTGATTCTGATGAAATTGTAGAGGCACAAGAAATCATGACTCTAGGTTATCCTGGAGGACAGGAGAATATAAAAAGTTCACGCGGAGATGTATCCGGTCGTGAAAGCACTTTTATTGGAGAATGTATTCAGACAACAACTCCTATTAACCCCGGTAATTCAGGGGGACCATTTTTGGATAAACAGGGTAATGTTGTTGGGCTTTGTGTTCTAAAGCAGGTTAGTACCGAAGTTGAGGGGATTGCTTATCTTATCCCGATAAATAATGTAAAACGGTTGTTGTCTCAACTTAGGGCCTATAAAATTGTACGTAGGCCTTACTGGGGTTTTTCATATCAGGCAATTAGCAATACATTAATAGATTATTTAAATCTTCCCTCCCAGGGTGGTGTGCTTGTAACAAAAGTATTAAAAGGCTCCCTACTAGAAAAGGCGGGATTAATGCAGGAAGATATTATCTGTGCGGTGAATGATGAGCCAGTTGATCGATATGGGTATATACAAAACCGTATCTCTTTGATGGACTATCTGAATACAATCGAGTTTGAAAGTGATGTAACAATTCTTGTTTATCGTTGTAATCAGTTTGAAACTCTTAAGTTTACAGTAAAACAGGCGGATTCTTTTAAGATTAATAAATATTATTATGGTTATGAGGACTTACCTCCTTATGAGATAGTTGGCGGTCTTGTCGTTACCGAATTAACCTTGAATCAGATTGAGATAGGTAAGTTGCTTCTTGCTCGTAATATATTTAGGTATGATTCAGGTGGTGATTTAACAAATTTTATAAAATATGCGGATGATGAAAATCGTTTTGAGTCAAGGCTTATGATTGCTTACATAATTCCCGGGTCGTATATTTCAAATAGCCGTTGTTTGAAGGAGATAGTAACAGGATTAAGTGTTCCGGCTGATTTGATAATTAGTGAGGTTAACGGAAGCAAAGTCTCAACCCTTGATGAATTTAGGGAAGCCGTTTTAAAAACCCAAGATTATTTGAAAATCAAAATGGAAAACGGTGGTCTTATTGCAATTTCATTAAAGCAGTTGATCGAGGAAGATTTTACTTTGAGTAATCAGGAAAATTTTGAGCGGTCTAACTTGATTTTATCCTTACTAAAAAAAATAGTGCCCGAGTATTTTGTCACTGAAGCTTAATTGAGGTTTGTATGCCAAAAGAGATTGAGGTTAAAATTAAGCTTGAATCAGGGAAGCTAGAGTATTTAAGAAACTGGCTTATTCAGAATGCAAAATTTATGGATAAGTTGACTATCGTGGATTATTATCTGGATAACCCCAAAAAAAGCATGTACATAAAAAGCGTAAAAGGTTTTATTGATCCCATTGAGTTTTGGCGTGTTAGGCAAGTTGATAATGTTTACTTCTTATGCAATAAAAAAAGAGTGGTTGATGAAAGTGGTAGAACTGTAAGCGTTGAAGAAAATGAGGCAGTAACCCCTGATGGTCAAGCCATTTTACAAATTTTTGAAGAGCGTGGGCTTACAAGTCAAGTTATAGTCAGCAAAACAAGAGAAATTTTTCAAATACAAGATTTTGAAGTAGTTTTAGACGAGATTGAGGCCCTGGGAAAATTTGTGGAAATCGAGTTAAAGTCAGATGAGCAAGATGTGAAGGCTGGGATTGAAAAGATTTATGGGTTGCTTAAAAAAATTGGAATTATAGAATTTATCCAATATGACAGGGGATATCTTTGTATGCTTTTAAACCCCAAAATTGATTTTGGGGAGCCTGTGAAATTATAACCATCCTAAAAATTTGGCTACCTGCCTAATCAAATCAAACGAAAAATATACTCCAAGTAAAATAAAGGCTAATCCTGTAATGTGTGATGCAATCTGGAGATGTTCGGGTTTGACTGTTTTTCTTAAACTTCTTGCTACAAATGTTACCGTTGAAAAGGTTGTTAAAGAACCCATTGTAATCATAGTACTTGCTGCTAAGTAGTCCATTCGGGTGATTGTTGCCATGTTGCTTGGCATAACTTTGACGCTTATGAACATAAAAAAGAAGATGGTTAAAGGATTTATAACCGTTAACGTAAACGATTTGGCTGCAGTTATGAAAAGAGGCTCTCTACTTTTCGGCTTATCAGAAATGTTTTTGGGTTGACCAATGAGCATTTTTATTCCAACGATGATAAGTACCAAGCTAATTATCAGATCCATTACTATTATTGCTTGACGTGATTGTTCTAAAAAATTGAGCATACCAATAAAGCTTAGTCCGAAAAGTGTTCCATCTCCGATAGCTGCTCCAAGCGCGGTGGCAAACCCCATCCTAAAACCGTAAAGAGCTGCACGATTAAAGACTAATACAAAAATTGGTCCGACTGCTGTGGCTGCAGTGAGCCCAACTAGAAAACAATTTCTATACAAAATTAAGTTCATATCAAAAATCCTCTTACTTTATTCAAATCTTTCCAGTATTCTTAAATTTTAGCATGTATAAGCATAAAAAAGCCATTATAAATATTATAATTGAGTATTCTATTTTTTAAAACGGGGTCACATGGAAAATAAGGTATCATTTGGGACTGATGGGGTTAGGGGACATGCTCAAGAGCATCCCTTTACAGAAAAGTCGTTAAAATTTTTGGGAGCTGCGATTTCCAGGTGGGCAAACAATAGGTATGGCAAGGTTCCTAAGGTTTTAATAGGGTGTGATACACGTATTTCCGGCCCACGAATCAAAAATGACCTTGTTCAGGGTTTGGCCTCTTTTCCTATTGAGATAGTAGATGGAGGAATTTTGACAACTCCGGCGGTTTATAGATTGGTAAGTATTGATGAAACATTTAGTTTTGGGGTAGCAATTTCGGCTTCGCATAATCCATATCATGATAATGGGATAAAGTTGTTTGATGCAAAAAAATGCAAACTTTCAAGACAAGACGAGGAGGAGATTGAAAGTTACTTTGAGGTATGTTCTCGTGGAATGGCAAATTTGAATATTGGTTCCGTGCAAAAAATTGATTGGCCGGACGCCGGGCAA
>CAZSLQ010000034.1:3261-5196 GCA_964607885.1 uncultured Pseudomonadota bacterium | reverse complement strand
ATCTTAAAGATTTAAAAATCGTTTTGGATTGTGCAAATGGGGCGGCTTTTGATGTAGCTCCAAAACTATTCAGAAAATTTGGAGCCTCAGTTATAACGATTGGTGCGTCGCCATCAGGTCAAAATATAAATTACAAAAGTGGTTCAACCTACCCGGACAAGTTAAAGGAGGCAGTGTTGGCCCACAATGCAGATATAGGGTTTGCTTTTGATGGTGATGGAGACCGTGTTATCGGGGTAAATAAATTAGGTCAGGTCAAAGATGGTGATGACATTTTAACCATATTGATTGATCATCCCTCATACAGAGAGGTTAAAGATATTGTTGCAACGATCACATCAAATCAGGGGTTTGAAATTGCATTAAATAAATCAAATAAAAATCTTATTAGGACTCCCGTTGGAGACAAATATGTTGCAGCAGTACTTGAAGAAAAAAACTTGCCACTTGGCGGGGAAACCTGTGGTCACATAATAATAAAAGATTACATGGTAACTGGGGATGGTATTTTTGTTGCGCTTAAAACGCTCGAGTCTGTAATCGCAAATCAAAACTGGGAGATGAGAACATTTGACAAATATCCACAGGTATCCATAAATATTCCGGTAAAGGAGAAGCGAGATTTGTCAAAATCACCATATTCCGATTTTATTAAACTTGCCCAGAAATCCGTTAAAGATAGTAGAATTGTAGTTAGATATTCCGGAACGGAGAATCTTTTGCGTATACTGGTGGAAGCTGCAACTTATGAGATGGCAAGAAGCGTAGCAAATAATCTTGCAATTAATCTCAAAGAGTCATTTGCAAGATGATTGATTTTTAAGGGAGGATTTTATAATGTTTTGGCAGCCTTTGAAAAATGTAATAGTTGAGATTAAAAATCTTTTTATTAGCGGTCTTTTGACCATTATCCCGATTGCTGCAACACTTTTCTTTATAAATTTTGCGTATAATTTTTTGCATCGTTGTCTTGAGCCATTGTATAAAGTGGAACCGATTTTTTTGAAAAATATTCCAGGCTCTCAATTTTTTATTGTTATATTTCTAATAATTTTAATTGGCATATTAATAAAAGTTTTTATTGCAAAAACGATTATCCATTATTTTGAACGCCTTATCCATAGAATTCCATTGATTAGAGTTGTTTACTCCTCTGCCAAGATATTGGTTGACTTCTTTAAAATGCCAAGCTCAAATGCAAAGCCTAAGAAGGTTGTTCTTATTCCGTATCCCAGAGACGGACAATACCATCTGGCATTTTTGCTGGAATCCGCTGATGACAGCTACAAAAAACTTTTAGAAGGAACGCAGTTTTTTCGCCCGGGAGAAAAATATTTTAAGGTATTTATGCCAAATTCTCCGAATCCAACAACCGGTTATTTTTTTATAATGCATGAAAGTGATATAATTGATACGGATATCACCTTTGAAGAAGCAATCAAAACTCTTGTCTCGTGTGGCTTAATCACACCCGAATCTCTGAAAAAATAACTTCATGGTACTTGTAAAATATTTTTTTAAAAGATTTTTTAAATATGTTTTTGCAATTGGGCTATTTTTAGCTTTTCTGATAAATTTTATAGAGTTTTTTGAAAAAATTGTACATGTAAAGCAGGCTGGAGTTAGCACTATCTTTACTTTTGTTATCCTAAACCTGGTTCCGTCATTTTTTGAACTACTTTCAATTAGTGCCTGGCTTGCCACCTGTTTGTTGATAAAGGAGTTCTACCAGCAAAATGAGTGGGAAGCCTTTAACCTTCTTAATGTAAATTATTCTATTCTTTTTAAAATGTTTTTAAACGCAAGTTTATTCTTGACGATTGTTACGTTTGTTTTAAAAGAGTCATTTGTTGAACATTTAACTTTTTATTCTGAACAGTATAAAATGGAAAAGTTCAAGCAGAAGCCAGCACAAAAGGTTTTAGGAAAGTGGAT
>CAZSLQ010000034.1:710-3251 GCA_964607885.1 uncultured Pseudomonadota bacterium | reverse complement strand
ATAATGCTGAGTAATGACAGGATTGCATATTTTGGCGTATTCGACCTGGCATGCAACACTGGAACCGATCTTTTAGTTGTATCAATGAATCCCGATTTTACGATTGAAAAGGCCTTGATGGCTAAAGATTTTTGTATAAACCCAGAAAAACAATCACTTGAAATAGCATCAGGGGTTGAATTTAAGATCGAAACAAATATTCCGGAAAAGATTGAAAATTTGCAACTCGTATCTCCAACCCTGTTTTCTCAGGTCAAAATTAACTTAGAAGCGCCAACCATTTTAAATATTTATAAAAATCTTTTAAATAAAAATATTCTTCCTAAAAATGTTCAAAATGAACTAATTTATAATTTATTTAATCGTTTTGTTTTTTACTTAAAATTAATTCTTTTCCCTACACTAACCTTTATGTTATTCGTGTTTTTCTGGAATGCGATTTTTGTAAAATGGGCGGCGCTTTTTATTCCATATGTCCTGTTTACAATTACATCATTGCTCTCAGATTTTTTATTTTTAAGAGATTTCAATCCTTTTTTAGTTATTCTGATATATCTGTTTGTCTTGCTTGGGATGTTTATTTTGCATCGTAGAAATGCTGAGTCAATTTAAATTCGTGTTGAAAAAACTTTTGATTTTAATAGACTTATCTCTTGTTGTTGCCATTATCCATATTACATTAAATTAAATGGGAGATTTTTATGAATTCTGCGTTGAAGGTCGCATTTAGATGTTTTTTAGCGATGTGCTTTGCATCAAATGCCGCAACTGCATATGATTTTAGCAAAAAAACAACTGTGACGGTGTTTAAGTGCTTTGGTAAGTACCCATACGCATTAAAGCTTAATCAATTTAGTAATGAGGTTGATCTGATTCTTTACGGATGCATTGATTCAAATGGAAAGATAGGCGTAGTATCTTCTGTGCATGACTATGCAAACCTTGTTCCTGTCCAAATTAAGATGGGAAATCCGGATAATGGAATTAAAATAGAAAAGACATATTCAGGGTACAATGAGACGTACTTGATGAGATTTGCAGATTCAACCCTAAGACTTATAGGTCTTTTACCAAACGAAGATTATAAAAAAGATTTCAAAGACAGTTTTTTGATGTCTGAGTATAAAAAGGGGCGACCTATCAAACTTGTATTACCTAATCTTGAGTATTTCAATGTTATAAGAGATTATCTGCTTACACAAATTGAGTCTGAGAATGCAGTGCATCCTATATACAAGCCTCTATTGTTTATTGAGCTTGAAGATGGGAATACTGTTGATCAGGGAGATTTAGATCTTCTTGGAAATTATTTTGATGTTACGGGGCCTAGAGATGAAGAGGCTGTTATATTTTTTGAAAAAAACGAGAAAAAGATAGATAAAATAATAGCCAGGTTTAAAGATTTTTACCAAGTTGGACAATCGCTCGGTGAGATGATTATGCAGGTTTTTGATAGGGATTTCGAAAAGGGTGATGTAAAGAAGTTGATGGTTAAGTATTCCAAATTTGTTATTCTCGGGATTACATTTTTGTTCCTCGAAGATACGCTTAAGGAGAAGGTTGTAAAACCAACTAGACAGCTGGTTGGTGACTCTGCAGGCAGATTTAAAGACTGGGTGTTTAATATGGTACAATATTCAAGGGGTACTCCTAAGCCCGGTGGTGAGTATTAATTGAGAAAGTATTAATTTAAAGAGAATCCTCTTCTAAATGAAGAGGATTCTCTTTTTCAGGAATCAAAGTGACTATTAAGACGGCTTACCCGGTAAAATTTTTTGAAAAAACAGCTTGGCAAAATTCGTTTTATGTTTGTGGTATTGATGAGGTGGGTCGTGGTTGTTTGGCCGGTCCGCTTGTAGTTGCAGCTTGCATTCTCCCAATTAAAACGAACTACTCTTTAAAGGACTCGAAAATTTTAACAGAGGCCGAACGAAACAAGGCTTATTCCTGGATTATTGAAAATTGTTATTATTCCGTATCAATTGTGAGTCCTAACTTGATTGATAAATTAAATATATACAATGCAACTTTGCTTGCAATGAAACGGGTGTTCGTGCAAATTATAGAGGTAATGCCTATAAAATTTGATCAATTAAAATATTTATTGGTAGATGCCATGCCTTTAAAACTTGATTCTTCTTGTAGCAATGATTTGCTTGAAACTTATTATTTCCCGTACGGAGAAACAGTCTCTCCGTCGATTGCTGCAGCATCTATTGTTGCAAAGGTTATAAGAGATCGTTTAATGAAGGATTATGATACCGTTTTTCCGGGTTTTGATTTAGGTAAAAATAAGGGATACGGAACCAAGCTACATATTAAAAATATCGATCAAAATGGCATGACAATTATTCACAGGGCAAGTTTTATAACAGAGATTGTAAATTATGGAAATGAACGAAAATCACAACAGTCTATTATCTAAAGGTATTTTAAGCCCACGCGAGGAGCATTTTGCCGAGGTTGTTGAAAGTAATTTGCATAGCTTTACGTCTCAGTGTTGGAAGTGGGATAATTTTGCCAGGCATGGATCTCTTGTGC
>CAZSLQ010000034.1:0-700 GCA_964607885.1 uncultured Pseudomonadota bacterium | reverse complement strand
GTGCAGGTTGAGTCTGGGGAAAATATCGTACTAGGTTGTGTCACGCAGGTCCGGACTGGTTCTATTGACCCGTCTCGTTATCCGTTCACCTACCAAAAGACTGAACTTGAACTTTTAAATGAACAGCCTCAAATTTTTGAATTTTTAAGAACGGTTTTTGACGTACAAATTCTTGGATATATTGATAAAAAGCAGAATGAGGTTTGCTATCTTTTGCCACCGATACCTTGTAAAATTCATTCATTTGTTAGGGAATGCTCGGTTGATCTCACAAAGAAATTTTTTCAGGAACCTCTTTATCTCCATGTTCTGTTTTCGTCTCCAAATCAAAACTCTAATCCGGATGAGCTTTTACTTGCAATTTTGAATAGATTGGCATTTGAAAAAATTTTGACACAGGTGATATTAGATGAATTTTGCCAGACCTTTTCATTACTTACCGGAAATGACTATCGAAGGCTAAAGCTTTTTTTAAAACGTGTTGAGAAGGTGTCCTCATAAATGTTTTCAATAATTTTAATTTGATTTTGAATTGAAAATTTTTGTAAGCAGAATTCATAAGCGGCCTCGCCCATTTTTTTATTCAAATCTTTATCTGTTAAAAGTAGGGATAGCTTTTTGGACCACTCCTCAATGTTTTTAGTGTCAATCAGATATCCTGTTTTTTTATCGACCACTATTTCGTCAAGGGGAGACATTT
>CAZSLQ010000033.1:5479-10579 GCA_964607885.1 uncultured Pseudomonadota bacterium | reverse complement strand
CTATGTAATAATACTGTACATAGCCAAATGCTTTTTCATTTATATACATGATGAATGGGAAGACGTGATCGGATTTTATGTACTCTTGGTATTTTTTTTCAAAATCCGGCCAATCGCAGGCGGCTTGCCACCACCAGGCAACGTGTGGCTGTAGGGTCCATTCAAATAATAGGGGAATGTCTTTTTTTGTTAAAGCTTTAAATGTATATTTTGATGCAGGCATGTAGTCTTTCGGTTATTCTTTTCTAAGATTGTATAGTTTTTTTTTGAGTATGCAAGCAAACAAAAATATGGGCCCCGGTATACTGCAGGGCCCAGTAGCGTGGTATTTTACAGCTTACCTTTTAGCACTCCTAATTTTCCTGCCAAAGATTCCAGCGATGTTTTTAACTGTGATAGGCTATCTTTAAGAGTTTCTAGTTGTATATTTAAATCTGTTTTAGTGGGAGCTGTCTTATGATGGGGTAGGGGCGGCTCGGCGGGTTTTTCGGCAGGGTTGTAGGCCTTTATGGCATTAAATAGTTGCCCTGTATTAGGTCTTGTAAGGTTTAGTTCTTGAAGTATGTCACTTCGCATTGTTATTAGACTTGAGAGCGTAGTAAGTTGTCTTGGTGTTAAATTTTCAAATATTGTTTTTACAAAATCTTTTTTTAGTGCTTCTATCTCTTCTTGAACAGTTTTAGCACCGCCTGTTTTTATAGTGGCTTTAATTCCAAGTGCCTGTTTTAAATCTTCTGGAATCTCACCTGTTTTAAATAAAGTAGTAAATATTGGTTTAATTTTGTCTTTGTTTTTTGCTATTAAATCTGGATCAATCTTAAACAGTTTATCTTGTAAATGTTGTATAAATCGTATCGGAAGATTATTTTTTGCGGGTTTTAATTTACCCCATTCTTCAGTTAATTTATCAATTTCCAATTGAGGGTCTATGGCTATAATTAAACGTTTGATGTTGTTAATAAGTGTACTGTTTTCACTTGATATTTGTGTAAATTTTCCTTCAAGATTGGCAGCCCTAAAAATATCTTTTGTTTTCGAATCATATATCTTGAATTGTATTATGTAGAAAATGGGTTTGTACTTAACGGTATTAATATAATCATCCCATGATTTTGTTATAATAAGCTGTTTTTCTTGTTCAGATAAATCTCCGACAGTTGTTGGGAATGTAAAGGCTTTACTTAAGTCATCAGCATTTGGTTGATAGAGTCCTTTTAGATTTTCTACATTTTTTTTAACTGAAGCGTCGATTACTGCTTTTCTAGCCAGCGCAGTTTCTTGTGCAGCTTCTTCTTCTTTAAGTGTTGCAAGCTGTTTTTTTAATTTTTCTATTACATCAGAAACTAGTGTTTTATTGAATTTTTCAGTGTCTAATGTAATCGGATCTCCCTGTGCCTCTAAATTTTTTACTACATCTAATTCTAGAATCTTACTAATAGTATCTGCGGAAGCAGTATTTATAGTCTGTTGGTTTTTTATAAAACCTATTAATTCTCTAATGTTTCTTACTTGGGCGACCGCAGTTGGATCTCCCATTACTTTTCCGCCCATATCTTTTGGCTTTTTTGGTTTTGCTGGTTCCTGTGTTCCTGCTGTTCCTCCCATTTCTTCAAATTCAGTGATTTTTTTTTCAAATGCCTCTTTTGCTTTGACACAGTTATTATCTTCTAAAAATTTTCGGATATTTGCAAAATTGTCATCTCGAGCTAATACACCAGTACCAGCTATGGCATTGGGACGATCTTTCAATTCTTTAACGATTTTAGCTTTCTCGTCCCCAAGATCCGTTCCATCGGAAATTTTTCTCATTATAGCTCTAGTTAAAATCTTTTTTCCGATTGGTCCCGGCCCTGGAGGCGGAGGCGGAGGCGGTGGAGGAGGGGCTCCAGCACGTAGTGCCTGGGTGTCATTTATTTCTAAAAAGTTTTGAATTGTCCCCAAACTTGCGATTAAAATGAGCGTGAGTCCTATTATTTTGAGTAACTTTGTATTCATTTTATGCCTTTCGTTTGCAGCTTAGTCTTTAGCATTTCTAAACTATCTAACAGTTTTGCTAAATTATTTTTGAGTTTTACAAGATTTTGTTTCAAGTCTTGTAAGAAAGACATTTCTTTTTTGGGATCAGCAGCTTTTTTTTGCTGCGTAGGCAGTGGTTTTTTTGGGGTCATTTCCCTGGCTATGGGTTTTGGTTTTGGTAAGAGTTTTTCAATCGTTTCTTTCAAAGGATCTTTGTAATCGTTACCGCAAACATTGATCAATGTTTGGTGTATTTTTCCCAAGGTGTCCAAGCTTATTGCTTCCGGTATAAGTTTTTGTAGAATTTCGAGATTTTCCGATAAATCTCTAAGTTCTTGGGTGAAGTTTAGATTCTTACTTATAATTGCTGCTTTAAACCTGACTAATGATGCGGTTGGAGGCCTATCACAAATTTTACCTTTTTGTTGGCCAAAAGAGATCTCGGTATCTCCAGAAGAAGAGATTTTTTCCAAGGTTTGTTTTACCTTTTCTTCCTTAGCCGTTTTTTCAGCAGCCTCTTGCTCTATTAGTTGCTGTTCTGCTTGTGCTTTTTGTTCGGCCTCTCTTTTTTTCTCTTTTTTCTCCAATTCTTCAAAATTTTTTTTGGCGCTTTCAAGCCAGGAGGATATTTTTTCGAGTTGATCTTTTGTCCACAAAAATTCTTTATTGTTGGCCTCTTGCATAAGCCTTTTTAGCATTTCTGCCTCTTTAATCTCTTGTGTATTGGCTAATTTAGATTTTTTTTCTTCGATCTGTTGAAAAAGTGTCTTAGCATCGTCTGGAATTTTATCAAAATATTCTTTCGTAATCTTCTCTAGTAGATTTAACAATTTTGTTATTGATGTTTTTTCATCTAATTTTTTTATCCCAAAATAAATTAATTTTTCGGTTGCATTTAAGTCTGATAGATAATATAGCTCATGCACAAAGGCTGGACGACCAGGGGGTGTTTCTTTGTGGGTTTCTATCTGAGGTTTTTTTTGCGTAGGTTTTCTTTTGCCCTTCGGTTTGGATCTGTCTTTCGTTAGATGGGTTAGTTTTGGAGTATCGATTACTTCTTCTTCTTTAGGCTCTTCTTTAGGCTTTTCTTCGGCTTTGGCTTCTTCTTTAGGCTCCTCTTCGGCTTTCTCTTCAGCCGTCTTTCTAGCTTTGTCCCTTAAATCCTTGTTAAAATCTATGCCAATTTTTACGGGATTTAAAACATAAAATATTTCTGTTAATCCTTTGGTTTTATGTACCTGATCATAATATTTTAAGAACTCAATCCATTCTTTAATTGAAAAAGAGGTCTGTCTAGGAAGTTGGGCGTCTTCCGGCTCGTCTTCTGTTTTTGCGGATGGATTTTTTGTTCCGGGATCGAGTTGTATATTCACAGTGTAAGACCCTATCTCTTCAGTAATGTATTTTTCTATTAATTCAATAGATTTTTGAAGCACTTCTTTTTTAAATTTAGTCCCATATGCGAAAACCCAAATTCCTCCTGCGCGTTTCAATCCTTTTGCTAAATTAGTAATAAGCGTAGAGATTATTTCTGATTTAGCATTATCGTCCTTACCTTGCAGTAGTTTTTCCAATTCACTTTCCATCGAGGTGGCTTTAGTGTCAAACCCCTGTATTTTAAAGATATCCGTTAAATCGATTTCTGCTGATACTACATTAAATGTAACTAAGCAACTAAATAAAAAAAATACATACTTAAGTTCCATCTTAATTCTCCCTAAATTTTGACCTTCTTAAATAATTTGGAATAAATTCTAAAAAAAAATGGGTACAAAAGTAAATTAAAATGTAAATTATTTGGATTTCTTAATCCGCATGAAAATGGCCGTAATTGGATTACAGCTTAATACTCGAAAAAAAATTAATGGGATTGAGGTATAAAAAGGCTTGTTGCATATCATATGTTTTGCGTAGTCGGAACATGAAACTGGGTAAATGCAGCAGCAGCCCATGAAACCGAAGAATGGGCGAATAACATCAAATGTTGCGATAAATAATCGTTGCCAAAACTTCATGATTGGTCGCCCAGTATATTTTTTTCTAAAAACATGGAGATCTGGTTAAAATCAAGATTCATTGCATTCTTGTTGGCAATTAAAATCGAAACCATAGGGATGAGATAAAGTTTTTTGGAATAAAAGATATTTTTTACCTGTCTTCGGAACCGGTTACGTTGGTAGGCCCTCCCGCTTGCGGCAGGTGTTACGATTAAGAGTTTCCCGAACTTGGGTGATGGGTCCAAACACTCAAGCGGAGCTTGTAATAATTTTAAGCCCCGCCAGATTTGCTTTTTTGTGGAGTTTTCAAATAAAGAAGCGACCTCTTTCTTTGAAAACCTAAAAAGATTTTTGAATTCTACCATGAAAGGCTAAAAGTTATGCGGCTAATCTTTTACGGCCTTTTGCTCTGCGGCGTTTGATGATATTGCGGCCGTCTTTTGTTGCCATACGTTTTAGAAAGCCGTGTTTACGTTTTCTTTTTCTTTTACTTGGTTGATATGTTAATGACATGATTTACTCCTGTTAAAATACTTAGAACTATAGTCTATGCCATATTTTAATGTATAAAAGGCTTTAATGCAAGAAGAGGCGTGTTTTTTACTTAATTTTGGTCTTAGGTGTTACTTGGTAAGGTTGTAGATCACGTAATTCATGGTTTTTTCGCGCAAAACTGTATGGTAGATTATGCTGTGGCTAAAAGGGGTATGAAGGTCTTCTATTTTTTCAATTGGGGGTTTAAAGTAGACGAACTCGCACATCCTCTTTTGGTTTAATAAATTTAGGTAGTTTTGTATATCGGAGGTATCTATTTTTATGTTTTCGTGGTAGGCGATTTGGTCGATAAGTGACTCTTCCTTTAGGTTTTTTTCGGCTAAAAGTTCTATGCATTTTAAGAAATCTTTTTGAGATTTGTATACATGGTAGTCCGGTTGAGAGGTTAGGTTAAAAAGGATTTCTTCTTGTTTGCGTAAAACCAGGTGTTTGGGGATTTCGAATCTGTGTTTGCTAAGGAGTAGGTTGAAAATCTCTTCTATGATATTTTTCCTTTGAGAGATGTCGTTGCGATATGAGAAGACCTCCATTA